>NZ_JBVHVF010000029.1:0-97504 GCF_055564955.1 Streptomyces sp. NPDC028910
TGTCCCCTCCCCCCCCCTTCTCCCCCCCCCCCCCCCCCCCCCCCCCCCCCCTTCCCCCCCCCCCCCCCCCCCCCCCCCCCCCCCCCCCCCCCCCCCCCCCCGGCCGCCTTCCGCGGCACGACACCGCACGGCACGACACGGCACGGCACCACACGGCACCACACCGCACCACACCGCACGAAGGGACCCGCCCATGGCACGGATGCCGTCGGCCGAGCGGCGCCGGCAGCTGACCGAGGCCGCGATCCGGGCGATGACCCGCGACGGCGTCGCCGCGACGACGACCCGGTCGATCTGCGCCGAGGCGGGCGTGTCACTGAGCGTCTTCCACTACTGCTTCGACTCCAAGCAGGCCCTGCTGGAGTCCGTCATCGCGGCGATCACCGATCACAGCATCACCGTGGTGAGGGAGGCGATCCAGCCGAAGGCCACCCTTCGGGAGACGGTCCGGGCCGGCTTCCAGGCGTACTGGGACCACGTGTCCGCCCATCCCGGCGAGCACATGCTCACGTACGAACTCACGCAGTACGCCCTGCGCCGGCCGGGCTTCGAGCACCTGGCACGACGGCAGTACGCGCTGTACGCCGACACCTACGCCGAGCTCGTCGAACAGCTCCGTCACCACATGGGCTTCGAGCTCCGCGTCCCCGTCCCCGTCCTGGCCCGCTATCTGGCCGCCATGACCGACGGACTGACGCTGAACCACCTCGTTCTCGGCGATGCGGCGATCTCGGCGGACATCCTCGACACGATCACCGACCACGTGGCGGGCCTCGTCGGCGGCGACTCCCGCCGGGGAGAGGGTCAGGACCGGTCCAGCAGGGTGGCCAGGACCTTGTAGAGGACCGATTCCGGATCCTGCACGGCCTCCGCCGAGCGCCAGGCCACGAAGCCGTCGGGACGCACCAGGACCGCGCCGGCCGCGGTCGTGCCGTGCGCCTCGGCCCAGTCGGCCCCGTTCTCCGGGATCAGGTCGGCCTCCGGCCCGGTGCCGATCGCGTACGCGTCCAGGCGCAGCTCCAGCCGCTTGGCGACGGACAGCGCCGCACCGCGCCAGGGCGTGCCCTCGGAGCTGAGCACGACGAAGGACCGCTCGTAGAGGTCAACGGTCGACTTCGGCTCCCGCTCCCCCGGTCCGCGCAGCCACAGGTGCGGCGCACGTGTGCCCGGATCGCCGCACAGCCGCATCCGTTCGGGCACGACCGGCAGGTCCGGGTCGGCTCCCACGACCGCGCCCTCGTTGTAGCGGTAGCCCATGGCCACGGAGAGGACACCGCTCTGCCGTCCGCCGCCGCGCGGGGCGGGCGCGGGGACCGACTTGGGGTCGGGCTCGTACCCGGGGTGGCTGTGCTCCACGGAACGGGCCGAGGCGCGCTCGCTCGTCGCCCGCGCCACCGGCAGGCGCTCGGCCTCGTACGACTGCAGCAGGCCCGGGCCCGCCGCACCGTTCAGCACCGCGGCGAGCTTCCAGGCGAGGTTGTGGGCGTCCTGGATACCGGTGTTCGAGCCGAACGCCCCGGTCGGGGACATCTCGTGGGCCGCGTCACCGGCCAGGAAGACCCGGTCGGCCGCATAGCGCAGCGCGACCCGCTGGGCGGCGTGCCACGGAGCCTTTCCGGTGATCTCGACGTCCAGGTCGGGTGCGCCGACGGCCCGGCGGATGTGCGCGACGCAGCGCTCGTCGGTGAAGTCGTCCAGCGTCTCGCCCCGGTCGGGGTGCCACGGCGCGTGGAAGACCCACCGCTCGCGGTTGTCGACCGGCAGCAGGGCCCCGTCGGCGTCGGGCTTGGTCAGGTAGCAGACGATGAAACGCCGGTCGCCGATCACGTCCGCCAGCATGCGGGACCGGAAGGTGATGCTCACGTTGTGGAACAGGTCTCCGGGACCGCTCTGGCCGATCCGGAGCTGTTCCCGCACCGGGCTGCGCGGCCCGTCGGCGGCGACGAGGTAGTCCGCGCGGACCGTGCTGTGCTCCCCGGTCTCCCGGTTCTTGACGAGCGCGGTCACCCCTCGCCCGTCCTGCTCGAAGGAGAGCAGTTCGGTGGAGAACCGCAGGTCCGCCCCGAGGGAGGGGGTGACGGACATCAGGACCGGCTCGATGTCGTTCTGGCTGCACAGGCACCATGCCGACGGGCTGAAGCGCGCGAGCGCGCCACCCGGGTCGATCTGCTCGAACAGCCACTCCTGGTCGTCACCGGTCAGCGAGCCGCCTTGCATGATGCCGTGGTTGTCCGCCAGGACCGAGGCGGCCTCGCGGATCCGGTCCTCGACGCGGGCGACCCGGAACAGTTCCATCGTCCGTACGTTGATACCGCGTCCGCGCGGATGCGTGGAGGTACCCGCGTGCTTCTCGACCAGCATGTGGGTGATGCCATGCCGGCCGAGGAACAGCGAGGTGCACAGGCCCACCAGCGAGCCGCCCACGATGAGGACTGGGACGCGGTGGTCGACGTTTTCCTTCATGGCTCTTCCATGCCCTGTACGAGCGCGGTTCCCTCGCTCGTTCACCCGCTTGGTTCTCTCCTCTCGCGCCGCAGGGATTACGGGACAACGATCGGTTCCGGTGGCGCCGCCCCGTGGCGACCGCGTGGTCTCGAAGGAGTGTGAACGATGACGACCTTGTCGGAACGGATATCCCAGTCCGCCTTCGACGACTCGAGGCTTCGGGTCGTGCTGCTGCTGGATCTGTACGACGGTGCGCAGAACAAGTTCCTGGAGGTGTACGAGAACCTCCGCAAACAGGTGTCCTCCGTCCCCGGACACATCCGCGACGAGTTGTGCCAGTCGATCGAGAACCCCTCGCAGTGGCTCATCACCAGCGAATGGGAGAGCGCACCGCGGTTCTTGGCCTGGGTCAGCAGCGAGGAACACGTCGCATCCGTCCAGCCGCTCCACGGCTGCGTACGGGACACGCGCTCGCTTCGCTTCAGCGTGCTGCGGGAGACCGGAAAGAATCCCGTGTCCGTCTCCGTCCCCGCCTTCGGCTCGTCCTCCGCCTCGCTTTCCGCTTCCACGGACGCCGCGGACCGGCCCGGGGGCCGCCTCCAGGTCGCTCCGCGACGCGGGGACGGCGTGGTCCGCCACGCCCTGACCTTCACCGTGAAGCCGGGCAGCGAGCCCGAAGTGGCGCAGCTGCTGGGCGGGTACGCCTCCCCGCAGGCGCAAGTCGACGGGAGCACCCGGCTGCGCCGCACCTCTCTCTTCATGCACGGCAACCGCGTCGTACGGGCGGTGGAGGTCGAGGGCGACCTCCTCGTGGCATTGCGCCATGTGGCCCAGCAGCCCGAGGTCAGGGCTCTCGAAGAAGCCATCAACCCGTACCTGGAGCAGGACCGGGATCTCAGTGACCCCGAATCCGCCCGGCTGTTCTTCACCCGTGCGGCGCTCCCGGCGGTCCACCACGTGGCGGCCGGCGGCCCCGAGGCCGCGGGCGTCGGGCGGCACGCGCTCTTCTACCCCGCGAAGGACGGGTGCGGCACGGCACTCGCCCGGCTGCTCGCCGGTCAGGACGATGCGGCCGTGGGCGACCCGACGAGTCCCATCGAGGCCAGCACCGTCTTCCAGCGCGACGACGTCGTCGTCCGGCTCCTGGACGTGCGGGGCCCTCTCGATGCCCGGCCCGCTCTGGCGCTCGGCGTCGAGGGCGGTCACAAGGCGGCCGTGCTCGCCCGGTTGCTCGACAGCGCCAAGGACGGCGTCCCCACCACAGATCAGGAGATCTCACGCTTTCTCGCGCGCTCTGCAATGCGCCTGATCACCGACCGGCGTACGCCGGCGCAAGCCTGAGGAGATGTCCGTCATGACCGCTCGACTGACCATGGAAGAACTGGCCGCTCTGATGAAGAAGGGCGCGGGCGTCACCGTCGATCCCGCCGACATGGCGGGCCGCCCCGACGCGAAGTTCGACGAGTGGGGGCTCGACTCCCTGGGGCTCCTCGGCATCGTCGGCGAGCTGGAGAACCGGCACGGGCGGCCGCTGCCCGCCGAGGCGGACCGGTGCAAGTCGCCGCGCGAGTTCCTCGACCTCGTCAACAACGCCCTGACCGCCGGGACCTGAGGGCTTCGGACGGACAGGCACGGCCCGGCCCGCGTGCCGACGCCCCGAGACCGGCTCCTCGCCGGTCTCGGGGCGTTCGTGGCAGAGGCCGGCCGGGATCAGCCCGGAACGGTGCACTCGAATGCGTGCAGGTACGCGTTGACCGGACGGATGTCGCCGATCACCAGGCCGGCGTCCTCCATACGGGTGCGGAGGCTTTCCTTGGTGTGCTTGGCCCCGCCGACGTTGAGCAGCAGGAGCAGGTCCATGGCCGTGGTGAACTTCATCGACGGCGTGTCGTCGACCAGGTTCTCGATGATCACGACCCTGGCTCCGGGGCGGGCCGCGCCGACGACGTTCCGCAGGGTCCTGCGGGTGCTGTCGTCGTCCCACTCCAGGATGTTCTTGATGATGTACATGTCGGCTTCGACTGGGATGGACTCCCGGCAGTCCCCGGGAACGATGCCGGTCCGCTCGGCGAGCGGACCGCCGTCCCGCAGGCGGGGGTCCGCCTTCGCCACCACGCCCGGCAGGTCGAGCAGCACCCCCCGTACCGTCAGGTGCTTCTCCAGCAGACTCGCCAGTACGTGTCCCTGGCCGCCTCCGATGTCCGCGACCACCGAGACGCCGGTCAGGTCGAGGAGGTCCGCGACGTCCAGCGCCGACTGCATGCTGGACGTGGTCATGGCCCGGTTGAACACGTGGGCCGACTCGTGGGCGTCCTGGTGCAGGTAGTCGAAGAACCCCTTGCCGTACAGATCGTGGAACACGCTCCCGCCGGAACGCACGGCGTCGTCGAGCCGTGGCCAGGCCTGCCAGGTCCAGGGTTCCGTGCACCACAGGGCGATGTAGCGCAGGCTGTGCGGATCGTCGTCGCGCAGCAGCCGCGACATCTCCGTGTGGGTGAACGTCCCGTCCTCGGTCTCCGTGAAGATCCCGTAGCAGGACAGGGCGCGGAGCAGCCGTAGCAGGGGCTGCGGCTCGCAGTGCACCGCCGTGGCGAGCTCGGCCGCGGTGGCCGGCGAATCCCCCAGGGCGTCGGCCACGCCGAGACGGGCCGCCGCTCGTACGGCCGCGGCGCAGGCCGCTCCGAAGACGAGCTCCCGCAGGCGCATGGCGGGCTGGGGGGTGTGCGCGGGGGCCGGGATCGGGGTGGCGGTGGTGGTGATCTGGGTGGTGGGGATGGATGTGGAGGTGGAGGTGGAGGTGGAACTTACCGTGGTCATACGGTCTCGATTCTCCTGATGAGGGGGAACACGGTCAGCACAATCCGGCCGGTACGGAGGTCTCGCACCGATTGCGGAGGAACTGGTTGCCCGTTCCGCTTCCCTGGTCGACCAGGTCGGCCGGCTGGTTGTCCCTCACCTCGTTGTCATAGATGACGTTGTCGGTGTTCGTCGCGCCCACGAAGCTCTTGAACAGCAGGATTCCGCCCGACAGCGGTGAGGACCCGACGTTGCCGCGAATGGAGTTCGCCCGCACGATCGTCTCCTCGGCCCCCGTGAGGACGATGCCCACGCCCTGGATGGCGGGGAGGCGGCTGGTGCCCTTGCAGAACTTGTTGTTCTCGTGGATGCGGTTGCCACGGATGGTCATGTCACCGGCGCCCGGCTCGCCCTCGTCGCCGACGACGAACACGCCAGCGCAGTTGCCGGTGAGGGTGTTCCAGTTGACGGAGAGGTTCCTGACCCGCCTGACCGTGACACCGATCCGATTGCCCATCAGCCTGTTGTTCCGGATGACGGTGCCCAGGGTGTCGATGGCGCCGCCCTCCCGTTCGACGGTGTTGGCGATGAAGATTCCCGCGTCGGTGTTGTCGCGGGCGACGTTGTCGCGGAACAGCCCGCGGGTGGACCTCTCCTGGGCGATGCCCCAGATGCCGTTGTTCTCGGAGATCACCCGCTCGACTCTCAGCCGGTCGGTGGAGGAGGCCCAGATACCGTTCCGCTTGAAGCCGGAGACGGTCAGCGACCGGATGTTCACCCCGTCGACGGGCTGATCCTCCGTGCCCATGACGCAGATGCCGGTGTCGGCCTGCGAGCAGGCGCCGGCCTGCCTGGCCTGGGCCTTGGCCCGGGCCGCCGGTGCGGTCTGTGTGGTCCGTGTGGTCCGTGTGGTCCGCGCGGTCGGTGGCTTGATCACCGTCTCGGCCCCCCACCCCCGCAGGGTCAGCCTCTTCGTGATCAGCACGTTCTCGTAGTAGGTGCCGGGCATGACGGTGATGATGTCGCCCGGCCGTGCGGCGTTCACCGCGTCCTGGATCGAGTCGCCCGGACGCACCCTGGCCGCGGCCGCGGCCGCGGGTGGCGCGAACACGCCGAGACCTGCGGCCATGACGACTGCGATGGACGTGAGGGACTTGAGTTGTCGATTCGTCACGATGCCGAAGTTATGGGCGTTTGCGACGATTCGCCACACCGAGTAAGCGGATGGATACATCCGGTGGGCAAACGGCCGCATTTTGCCGTCCGGAGGAGTGGATCGAGGGACCGGGGGTGACACCGGCCCGGGTCGTGACGCCGGATCAGGTCCGGCCTTGCGGCCTGTCGCCCGCCCTGACGGTCCCAGGGGGCACGTCACACGGCGCCGTGGCGGCGCGGGCCCCGGGCGGCTGTTGCCTCCCGTTCGGTGACGGCGCTGGTCACAGGGGGTTTCCCGCGCGCTCCGGTGACGGGCAACAGGCAACCCGTCGACTCCGGGTCCCGCCGGCGGAAGGCTGAAGCCGTCCACACGAGGCAAGAACCGCAAGGGGAAATCATGCGCAAGATGTTCCGCGGCGCCGCCGCTCTCGCGACCTCCGCCGCCGCCGTGATCGCGCTCAGCGGTACGGCCCTGGCCAAGCCGGTCGACGCGTGGGCCGGATGCCCGGACGGGGCGGTCTGCATCTACCCCCAGAACCAGAACCCCGCCGTCAAGCCGACCCACGTCTTCTACAGCTACGGGGCCCACAACGTGAACAACCAGTTCGGGAACCACTGGGTCCTCAACAACCAGTACGGCGGTGCGACCGCAAACCTGTGCACGGGTTACGGCGGCTCGGGCTGCGGGCACCCCATCGCCGCGAAGACCGGCGTCTACGCCGACCTCACGCCGATCAACTCGGTCCGCCTCAACCCGTAGCACCTCTCGTCAGGACGGTTCCGGAGCCGCCGTTCTTCGACGGCTCCGGACGTTCCTGTGTTCGTCATACCGGGCCGAAGGTCCGGTCTTCCGTCCGACCCCCGCTGTAGCCTGGGCACTGCCATCTCGGTGCCTGGGCGCGCATTGCCATGGGGGATGTTTTGGGGGATCCGGACCGCCGGCGGAAGACCGATCACCAGCACGCATCCGGCGACACCGCGATGCCCTTCCCCGTACAGCTGAGACGTCTGCGGATGCAACGCGGCCTGTCCCTCGCGGACCTCGCACGGCAGACGCACTACAGCAAGGGCTATCTGAGCAAGATCGAGACCGGCTCGAAGCGCGTCACCGTCGATGTCGCGCGGCGCTGCGACGACGTACTGCGGGCAGGGGGCGAACTGCTGCGGATGGTCCAGGAGACGGGACCGCCCGACGCCGACCCCGACCCCGACCGCGACACCGGCGCTGGCGCGGGCGGCGATGCCGATGCCGATGCCAGTGTCGGGTCGCAGGCGGGCGGCGCATGTCCCTACCGCGGCCTGCCCGCCTTCACCGCGCGGGAGGCGCGGTGGTTCTTCGGGCGGGAGCGGGCAACGGCCGAGCTGGCCGAACGGGTCTTCGAGCGGATCGGCAGCGGGCCGCTGATGCTGGTCGCCCCGTCGGGCGCCGGCAAGTCCTCCCTGCTCAACGCCGGTCTCGTCCCGGCCCTGCGGCGCGGCGACTTCCCGATGCCGGGCGCCGACAGCTGGCCGGTGGTGAGGTTCACCCCCACCGCGCATCCGCTGGAAGAGCTGCTGGACCGTGCCGGGAAGGTCCTGGGCAGCGATCTCGGCATCACGGCGCGGGAGTTGCGGGAACGGCCGCACGCGCTGCTCGAAGCCGTCCACCGACTGGCGGACCCTCCTCCCGCGGATCCTCTTCCCTCGGGGGTGCGGGACCGGCGGCCGCCGCCGCTGCGTCCGGTGCTGCTCGTCGACCAGTTCGAGGAGCTGTTCACCCTCTGCTCCGACGAGGACGAGCGGCGCGCGTTCGTACGGGTGCTGTGCGCCCTGGCCGCCTCCCGCCCGGCGCCGACCGCTGAGGACCCCGCCGTCGTGGTGCTCGGCGTACGGGCCGACTTCTCCGGGAACTGTCTGGACCTCCCGGAGCTGGCCCCCGTCTTCACCGGAGGGCTGTTCGTGCTGCCACCGATGACCCCGGCGGAGCTCCGGGAGTCGATCATCCGCCCGGCGGAGCTCGCCGGGCTCACCCTCGAACCGGGCCTGGTGCCCCTGCTGCTGCGCGACGTCGGCCTGCGCGACGATCCGCCGGACCGGACCCCCTCCGGTGCGCTGCCCCTGCTCTCCCACGCCCTGATGGCCACCTGGCGGCAACGCGAGGGCGCCACCCTGACCGTCGCCGGATACGAGCGCACCGGCGGCATCCAGGGGGCGATCGCCCGTACGGCCGAGGAGGTGTTCGCCCGCCTGTACCCGGCCGAGCAGAACACGCTGCGCCGCGTCCTGGTGCGGCTGGTCCACGTCGCCGACGGTACGGGGGCCGCGCGGCGCCGGATGAGCCGGACCGCCCTGATGGAGCAACTGGTCGACGCGGGGTCCGCCGCGGCCGCGCTCGACACCTTCGTACGGGCCCGTCTGATCACCATGGACAGCGACACCGTCGAGATCACCCACGAGGCCCTGCTGCACGCCTGGCCACGGCTGCGCGGCTGGATCCGCGCCGACCGGGCCGGGCTCCTGATCCACCAGCAACTGGCCCACGCCGCCGCCGAATGGGAGCGCGAGGGCCGCGATCCCTCGGCCCTCTACCGCGGGACCCGGCTGGAGACGGCCCGTTCCTGGGCCGACGAGCTCGACGGCCGGAGCCGGCTCGGCGCCCGGGAAGCCGCCTTCCTGCGGGCGAGCCAGGCCGCGCAGGACGGCCGTGAGCGGCAGGCCGGGCGCCAGCTGCGGTTGCGTCAGCGGATGCTGGCCACGCTCGTGGTCCTGCTGGTCCTCGCCGTGGGCGCCGGCGCTCTGGCGTACCAGCAGCGCGCGGGTGCGCTCGGCCAGGAGCGCGTCGCCCGTTCGCGGGCGCTGGCCCTGCAGTCCGCGGCGCTGGCCGCGGGCCAGCCGGAGGCGTCGATACTGCTCGCCGGGGAGGCCTACCGGACCGCGGCGACGAGCGAGGCGCGGGGGGCCCTGCTGAGCACCCAGGCCCAGCCGTTCATCGCCCGCCTGGGCGGGCACGGCGGGCCGGTCAACGCGGTGGCCTTCGCGCCGGGCAACGGTTCGCTGGCGACGGCCAGTTCCGACGGGACGGTGACCCTGCGCCGGGTGGCCGACCGCCGGACGACCGCGACCCTCACCATGCCCGGCCGCGTACGCGCGGTCGCCTTCAGCCCGGACGGGCGGACCCTCGCGGCGACCTCCGCGGACGGCCCGGCGCGGCTCTGGGACACCGCCGGTCACGGCGCGACGGCGGTTCTCCCGGCGGCCACGGCGGGCGCCCGGGCCGTGGCCTTCGCGCCCGACGGGCGGACGATGGCGATCGCCGGCCCCGACGGGACGATCCGGCTGTGGGAGGCCGCCGGGGACCGCCGCGCCCTCGCGTCCCTCGCCGGCCATACGGGGCGGGTCAACGCCCTGGCGTACGCCGCGGACGGCCGGACGCTGGTCTCGGCCGGCGCCGACCGCACCGTACGGCTGTGGGATCCGGTGGACGCCCGTCCGCTGGCCGTCCTCGCCGGGCACACCGACGAGGTGCTGGGGGCCGCGTTCGCCCCGGACGGCCGTACGGTCGCCACGGGAGGCGTCGACCGGACCGTGCGGCTGTGGGACGTGGGCGGGCGCCGGACGACCGCGACCCTGACCGGGCACAGCGACGACGTCAACTCGGTCGCGTACACGCCGGACGGGACGACGGTCGTCAGCGCGGGCGGCGACGGTACGACCCGGCTGTGGGACGTGGCCGGAGGCCGGCTGACGGCGACGCTCGCCGGGCACACCGACTACGTCCTCGGGGTGGCCGTGGACACCCGTGGCGCGGTGCTGGCCACCGCCGGCTTCGACCAGTCGGTGGTGCTGTGGGACCTGCGGGGCGCGGTGCTGACCTCGCGGCCGTTCACGGAGATCTGGCACGCCGCGTACAGCCCGGACGGAAAGCTGCTGGCCACCGCGGAATCGGATCACGCGGTGCGGCTGTGGGAGGTGGCGGGGCGCCGGGTCCTGGCCACGTTCTCGGGGCACAGCGAGTCGGTGTTCTCGGTGGCCTTCGCCCCCGACGGACGGACCCTGGCCTCGGCCGGCTCCGACGGCACGATCCGGCTGTGGGACGTGGTGACGCACCGCCCGCTCGCCGTCCTCGCCGGGCACACGGACTTCGCCAACGACGTGGAGTTCAGCCCGGACGGCCGCACCCTGGCGAGCGCCGGCGACGATCTGACGGTCCGGCTCTGGGACGTCCCCGGGCGCCGCCCGCTGGCCGCCCTCACCGGCCATACGGGTGCGGTACGGGGGGTGGCCTTCAGCCCGGACGGGCGGACCCTCGCGAGCAGCGGCAACGACGGGACCGTACGGCTGTGGGACGTCCGGCGCCGCCGCTTCGAGGCGGCGCTGGCCGGTCACACCGGCTCCGCGCGGGGCATCGCCTTCTCCCCCGACGGCCGTACGCTCGCCAGCAGCGGCAACGACCGTACGGTGCGGCTGTGGGACGTGGCCGGGCGCCGGACGGTGGCCGCGCTGTCCGGTCATGCGAACGCGGTGTGGGGCGTCGTCTTCGCCCCCGGCGGGCGCATGGTGGCCAGCAGCAGCACGGACGGCACCGTACGGCTGTGGAACCTGGACGTCGGGGCACGGCTGGCGGCGATCGACCGCTTGCGGCAGGGCCTCGCCCCCGGGGAACCGGACAGACCGGAGCGGGCGCCCGCTACGAGTTCGGGCTCGGTTCGACGCCGGACGTAGAGGGCGAGCTCAGGCACTGCGGCGCGGCTTCCCCTTCGAGGCCGTCTTCTGGGCGCCGGGCTTCTTCGCGGCGGCCGCCGCGCCGTTGGACTGGGGCCGCGGTCCGGCCCGCACGGGTGAGCCGGACGTGCACCGGAGCGCTGAGCGTGGTCGTTCACCTGTGCGAGCGCCGGTGTCAGGCTGCCTCGCGGCGCCTGAGGGCGTAGAAGGTGATGGCGCCGAGCAGGAGGATCCCGGCGCCGACGCCGGCCAGCGGCGCGAGCTTGCCCACAGGCGAGTCGTCGTCCTTCGCGGCAGCCGCCACGCCGCCGGTCCCGCCCTGTTCGCCGGTCCCGTTCGCACCGGCCGGCGAGGGACCCTGGGCGGCGTCGTCACCGAAGAAGAACACCGGGCTGTTTCCGGAGCTCGGTGTGCCGGAGACATCCACGGTCAGCGAGATCGGTACGACGATGCCCTTCGCCTCGCTGTGCGGCTCGGCGACCTGCGCCTGGATGTAGTACGTGCCGGGCACGTCGTATCCGTTGGAGTCGGGGCTCTTCGCGCCGTCCTGCTCGGTGATCGCCCAGGGCCCGCAGACCCGCTCGAAGTGACCGGTCTTCCCCGTGAACAGCTCCGCCGCGCGGTGGTCCTGGTTGCACAGCGTCGACTCACGCTGGGCGTTGTAGACGGTGACGCTCCACCCGCTGGTGGCGGAGTGGGGGAAGTCGACCGGGACGTCCACGCCGGCCTTGACCGTCAGTTTCTGGCCCGCCTTCAGCTCCACCCGCCAGAAGGGGGCCTCACCGACGACGATGGACTGCCGGTGGGTGCCCGGTCCGATCGGGGTCGCGCTGTTGAAGGAGAAGCCGCCCTCGGCGGCGGCCCCCGTGCGGGGCTCCGGAGTCCGCGCGCCGGCCCCCTGGGGCGTCTTGTCCGCGACGGCGCCGCGGTCCCCCTCCCGTTCGCCGACGGCTCCGAACTCCCGTTCCACCACGCCGTCCGCGGCCCCGGCCGCCTCACGACCTGCCTTGCGGAGCCCATCCTCGCGCCCGGCGCCCGGATCAACCTCAGCGTCTTCACGCCCGACGACCCGGACCACCGGGAGTGACCGGCCCGACCGCGCCGCTCAGGACGGCGGTCCGCCGACGGGCCGCTGGAGGTCCCGGCAGTCCATCAACGTCGTCCTGCGGGACTCAACGACCCCCCTCACCGAGCCGACGAGCCTGCCATTGGTCCGCCGTCATCCGCCAGACGACATCGATGCCCACTTCGCCAGGAGCGACGGGTCCCTCGGGGGCCTGTCTGCGTGCGACCTCGGCGAATCCCAGGCGTCGGGCGACGGCTCCGCTGGCGGGGTTGGCAGCATCGTGATGGATCTCGATGCGGTCGATGCCCGCCCACTGGAAACCCTGGCGCACCAGGCCCCCGGCGGCCATCGTGGCCAGACCACGTCCGGTGTGGTGAGGGTGAAGCCAGTAGCCGATGTCGAGGCCGCCCGCGCCGACGCGGCGCATGAGACCGCAACTGCCGATCACCTCGGCATCCGACGTGATCGCATAGCCGAAGGCCTGCCCGGTCTCCCACTCTTCCTCGGTCCGGGCGAGGAAGTCCGAGGTTCGCTGTCTGCCAGGGTCCGCGGCCCAGGGCATCCACGGCACCAGATGGTCCAAGGACTCGCAGATCGCCCGTTGCAAGGCGTCGAGATCGCTCATGCGCCACCGGCGCAGCTCGACCTGGTCACAACGGAGGACTTCGGCAGGCTCTTCCATGCGCCGGATGTTCTCCCGGTCCACGTGGTCGCGACAACGCATTATCGGCTGCCCGTCACCCAACCGGGCAGGGCACGGCCCCCGAGGCGACCGGCGTAGCGGCGCCATCCGCTCCGCTTCCCTGGCCGGGACGGAGTTGACGAAGTAGCCGTCGATACTCGGCCATAGTTTGGCCGAAACTCCTTTGCAGAAAATGTTGTTGAGAACCCTCGGATCAATAGTACGATTTCCACCGAACATGTGCCCTTGGCAACCATCGACCCGGACCTCGACCATCCTGTTCTGCCGCCAAAGGGCCATGCCGCATTACCGATTGTTCACCGGCACCACCAGGTGTACGGCCGAGGTCACAAACCTTCACGGGTGAGATGCGGCCCGACGCGCGCAACATGCGCGTCGCGCGTCTCGCCGGGCAACAACTAGGGGAGTTTTTCCGTGTCTCACATGCGTAAGATCGTGGTTGCAGCCATCGCCGTTTCCCTTACCACCGTCACGGTTACGGCCAGCGCGTCGGCGGACACCGTCAAGGCCTCCAAGACGCAGGCCTCGACCGTCAGCGCCGGGATCACCGGCACCTGGTACAACCAGCTCGGCTCGACCTTCATCGTCACCGCCACCCCCGACGGCGGCCTCACCGGCACCTACGAGTCGGCCGTCGGCAACGCCGAGAGCCGCTACGTCCTGACCGGCCGCTACGACAGCGCCCCCGCCACCGACGGCAGCGGCACCGCCCTCGGCTGGACGGTGGCCTGGAAGAACGACTACCGCAACGCCCACTCCAACACCACCTGGAGCGGCCAGTACGTCGGCGGCGCCGAGGCGAAGATCAACACCCAGTGGCTGCTGACCTCCGGCACCACCACCGCCAACGCCTGGAAGTCCACCCTCGTGGGCCACGACACCTTCACCAAGGTGAAGCCGTCGGCCGCTGCCATCGACGCCGCCAAGAAGCTGGGCGTCAACAACGGCAACCCCTTCGAGGCCGGCCAGCAGTAACCGCGTCCGGGCACTGAGGTGCCGAGGCGCTGAACCGAACGCGTGCGGGCCGTCCCGGGGAGTCCCTTCGGGCGGCCCGCACGTGCGCGGCCGCACCCCCGGGCGGCGTCCGCACGAGACGCGTCTCACACAGGTTCGGCCCCGGCGGGTATTCAGCGTGATCATGAACGCTTGGTACCGTCGATCGGGGGAAGGTGGAATTGACGTGATGGTGGCAATGCCCGTTGACAGTGTGGATCTGTTCGACCAGGGGTATGCGCTCGACCCATATCCGGCGATGGCGGCGCTCCGCGAGAACGAACCCGTGAAGTACGACGAGAACACGGGGCTTTGGCTGATCAGCCGGTACGAGGACGTGCGCGCGATTCTGCTCGACCCGGAGAATTTCCTTCCGGACAATGCGATCGACGCGATCGGAAGATTCTCCGTGCAGACGCTGCGCGTTCTCGCACGGGTCAAGTTCGACCTCCCTCAAACGCTTGCGAACAACGGCTCCGAGAGCCACGCCGGTTACCGGCGCATCATGACCAGACTGCTCAACGCCCAGGCCGTCAACGCCTCGGTCCCGATGGTCGAGAAGGTCGTGGCGCAATCCCTCGACGAGGTCGAGCAGCGGCTCGCCGCCGACGGCGTGTGCGATCTGGCGACGACCCTCGCGCGGGACGTGCCGTTCCGGGTGATGCTGCGGCTCCTCGGTCTGGAAACCGCCATCGATGTCGGCATAGACACCCTGGCCCGGTGGAGCGACGCGTCCCTGGAGCTGTTCTGGGGGCGGCCGCGGGGCGAGCGCGAAGTGCAGCTGGCCCGCGAGGCCGCCGAGTTCTACGCCTGGCTCACCGCGCTGGTGTCGAAGCCGGCGCCCGAGGAGGCCACGCTGCTCGGCGCGCTCGCCGCGCACCGGCTGCCGGACGGGAAGCCGCTGAGCGTGACCCAGGCGGCGGCCGTGGTCTACTTCATGATCATCGCCGGCCAGATGACGACGACCCAGATGCTGAGCACCATGTACCGCAGGGCGCTCGAGGAGCCGGGCCTGTGGCAGCGGTTCGCCGCGCAGCCGGCCACCGTGGAGCCCTGGACCGAGGAGGTGCTGCGGCGGGATCCGCCCATCACCACCTGGCGTCGGGTCACCGGCCGGCCGATGACCCTGTCCGGCGTGGATCTCCCGGCAGGGGCTCCGCTGCTGCTGATGCTGGCGTCCACCGGATCGGACGCCGAGGTCTTCGAGAACCCGGAGCAGATCTGTCCGCACCGGGCCAACGTGCGCAAGCACCTCTCCTTCGGGGTGGGGCGCCATCGCTGCTCCGGGGCCGAACTGGCCAGGATGGAGGCCGACGTGGTGATGCGGATGACCGCCGCCCGGCTGCCGGACCTCCGGCTCTCGGTACGGTCCTCGCCCGAGATGCTGGCGCTGCTCTCCTTCCGCGCCCCGCTGCAGGTCCTGGTAGAGCGGGACACCCCGTAGGCCCTGTCCGGGGCCCGCGCACCCGGCGTCCGGCCGGTGGTCAGTCCCCCGGAAAGCGTTCGAACAGGGTGGCGATGCCCAGCCCACCCGCCGCGCCGAGCGTGGCCAGGCCGTACCGGGCCTGGCCCGCCAGCGGGTCGACGGTCCCGAACATGTCCGAGAACATCCGCGTCACCAGTACGGCCCCGGAGGCCCCCCAGGGATGGCCGAGCGCGAGCGCGCCGCCGCCCCGGTTGACGCGCTCCTCGGGGATGCCCAGTTCGTCCAGGCAGGCCAGTACCTGTCCGGCGAAGGCCTCCGTGAACTCCACCAGGGGTACGTCGGCCAGGTCCAGGCCGGGATTGCGCTTCAGCAGCCGCCGCACCGCCGGCACGGGCCCCCAGCCGAGGATCTCCGGGTCCACGCCGCTCACCGCCGAGTCGGCCACCCGCAGCCCCCGGGACAGGCCCAGCTCGCGGAACTTCCGCTCGGACAGGACCGCGACCATGGCCGCGCCGTCGTTGACCGGGCAGGAGTTGCCCGCGGTGACCGTGCCGCCCTCGACGAACGCGGGCCGCAGCCGGGCGAGCTTCTCCAGGCTGGTGTCCGGGCGAGGGCACTCGTCCGCCGTCACCACCACCGTGCCCGCCTTGCCGACGCGGACCTCCACGGGCACCAGCTCGGCGTCGTAGCGCCCCGCCCGGGCGGCTTCGACCGCCTTGCGGTGGCTGGCGAGGGCGTACCGGTCCTGCCGCTCCCGGGTGATCCCGCCCCGCCGTGCCACGTTCTCCCCCGCGACGCCCATGTCGGGGTCCCCGAACTCGGCGGGCACGAAGTGCGGGCGGGCGTAGAACCGTGGCGTCCCGTGGGGCACCGCCGGGCGCTCCACCCGCCAGGGCGCGGTGCTGGCGCTCTCCGCGCCGCCGGCCAGGATGACGTCCCCGGCCCCCGAGGCCACCAGCCGGGCCGCCAGGTTGACGGCTTCCAGGCCGCTGCCGCACTGCCGGTCCACGGTCGTCGCCGGAACGCCGATGCCGAGGCCCGCGCTGAGCGCGGCGTACCGGGCGGGGTTGCCGCCTGAGCCGCCCGCGTTGCCGACGATCACATCGTCGACGTCGGCTCCGGTGAGGCCCACGTCGTCCAGCACTGCGGTGAGCACGGGCCCGAGGAGCTCGTGGATCGGTGTGGCGGCGAAGGCGCCGCCGATCCGGCCGATCGGGGTCCGCCGCGCCGCCGCGACGATGGGCTGCTGCCCCTTCACGAAACCTCCCGCATGCAGTGGCGACCCTCCAGGAGGATGCTCCGCACCCGCCCGTGGTCGATCTTTCCGCTGGGTGTGCAGGGCAGCTCGTCCGTCTCGAAGAGCCGCCGGGGGCACTTCTGCCGCGACACGTGGGCCGCGGCCCGGTCGCGTACCTCGGCCAGGCCCAGGCGGGCCCCGGGCCGCCACCGGACCACGGCGCACACCAGGTCGCCCCAGTGCTCGTCGGGCAGTCCGACGACCGCGGCCTCGGCGATCTCCTCCAACTGGAGCAGGGCGGCCGTGACCTCCTCCGGGTACACGTTGAGCCCGCCGCTGATCAGCATCCCCTTCTTCCTGCCGAGGAGATGCAGATAGCCGCGCTCGTCGACGCGGCCGATGTCCCCGACGCTGAACCAGCCGTCCTGGTCCGGGGCCTCACGGTGCTCGGCGGACAGGTAGCGGGTGAAGAGCATGTCGCTGCGCACGTACACCTGGCCCGTCTCGTTCACGCCGACCTCCTCTCCCGAGGGGGAGCGCAGCGAGAGCTCGACCCCGGCCGCCGGCCGGCCGACCGACTCCCGCGGACCGTCGTCGTCGCCGTGGAGGACGGAGACGAGGCTGAGTTCGGTCACCCCGTAGAACTCCACGGCGTCGGCGTCCGGGAAGAGGTCCGCGGCCAGGGCGCGGCGGGCGGGGGACCATTTCGCACCCACCGAGAGCAGGGAGCGCACGTGTGGGATCCGGCGGCCCGGGTGCCGGCGCGCGTGTTCGAGCAGCGCCTGGAACATGGTCGGCACCAGGTAGAGCCGGGTGACGCGGTGCCGCTCGATGTGGTCGAGCGCGCGGCCCGCGTCGAAGGCGGGCATCAGGCAGACGGTGGCGCCCACGTGCAGCCCGTGCACCAGGCCGAAGAGGAAGTGCGAGTGCGCCAGGGAGCCCGGCAGCAGGATCGTGTCGGTCGCGCCGATGCCGAACTCGGCGGTGTAGCGGTCGAAGGTGCGCAGCCAGGACCGGTGCGAACGGACCACCCCCTTGGGGCGGCCCGTGCTCCCCGAGGTGAAGCCCACGTAGAACGGCGCGCTGTCCGATACCTCGATGAACTCCTCAGCTCCGCCGGGGAGTTCGCTTATCCCGTGGTGGCGCAGCCATTGCTCGAAGCCGGGTCCGGCCACTTCCACCAGGGTGGACGGGGGTGCGTGCTCCGCGACCGGCCCGTCGGCGGTTTCGCAGAACAGCCGCACCGGCGGTGTGTCGCGCAGGACGGCGCCCAGTTCGGCGCCGCTCCACGCCGGGTCGAGGACCATCACCGGAATGCCGGCGACCGCGGCGCCGAGGAATATCCGCGGGAACTCCTCGCTGTTGCCGAGGAGTACGGCGATCCGGACCTCGGGGCCGGGCGCCGGGCCGAACTCGGCGCGCAGCGCCCGGGCGACGGCGAGCGCGCCGCGCCGCAGCGCGCCGTAGCTCCACCGCCGCCCGGGGCCGTCGCCGATGGCGAGCGCGGCCCGGTCGGGTGACGTCGTGGTGTGCGAGAGGAATCCGCTGGCGATCGTCATGACACCCTCAATCGCTCGGCCCGGGCCACGGTCGTCCCGGGGCGACTGCCTTACCAGGGACTGTGCTTGACCACCACTTCGATCGCACGGTCGATCTCGGCCTCGGTCAGGTCGGCCCGGGAGGTGAGCCGGATGCGGGAGAACCGGTCGGGCACCGACGGCGGGCGGAAGCACGCCACCTTGAGGCCGTCGGCCAGGCAGTTCTCCGCCCACTGCGCGGTCTGTGCCGCGGAGGGCCCGCGTACGGAGACCACGGCCGCCTGCGCCTCGGTCACCGGCAGTCCGGCGGCCGCGAGGCGTTCGGCGAGGGCCACCGCCACCGCGCGGGTACGCGCCGGACGGTCCGGCTCCGCGCGCAGTACCCGCAGCGCCGCGAGGGCTCCGGCGGCGGAGGCCGGTGCGAGCCCGGTGTCGAACAGGAAACTGCGGGCCATGTTCATGACGTGGTCGATCACCCGACGGGGGCCGATCACCGCGCCGCCCTGCGCGCCGAGGGATTTGGACAGGGTGATGGTGGTGACGACGTCGGGGCTGCCGGCCAGTCCGGCGGCGGCCACGGCGCCCTCGCCCCGCTCACCGATGACGCCGAACCCGTGCGCGTCGTCGACGAGCAGACCCGCGCCCTGTCGGCGGCAGACGCCGAGGACGGCCGCGAGGTCCACGAGATCGCCGTCGACCGAGAACACCGACTCGGTCACCGCCACCGCACGCTGCTGTTCCCGTTCCGCCAGCACCCGTTCCAGCGCCTGCGGATCGGCGTGCGCGATGTCGACCACGTCCGCGCCCGACAGCCGGTAACCGTCGATCAGCGAGGCGTGGTTGAAGGCGTCGGAGGCGATCAGGGTGCCGGGGCGGGCCAGTGCGGTCACCGCGCCGAGGTTGGCCAGGTAGCCGGAGGAGAAGACCAGCGCGGCCTCCGCACCGCTGAACTCCGCCAGCTCCCGTTCCAGTTCGGCGTGCACTTCCGTCGTGCCGGTGGCCAGCCGGGAGCCGGTCGACCCGGCCCCCCAGGTCAGGGACGCGTCGGCGACCGCCTGGACCACGTCGGGGTGGCGGGTGAGGCCGAGGTAGTCGTTGCCGCCGAAGTCGATCACACTCGGGCGGGCGCCCCGGACCTGGAGCCGGCGGGTGAGGCCGGCCCGGTCCCTGCGCCGCGTGCTGTCGTCGATCCACGCGAACACGTCGTGCGGATCGCTCTTTCGCTCTGCTTGCATCGCTTCGCTCCGAACGCTATCCGGCAGGGCCGAGGACGAGGACGCCGTTGTGGCCGCCGAAGCCGAACGACTGGGTGAGGGACGGTCCGGGCTGCCATTTGCGGCCCTCGCCGGTCACCACGTCCACGGCCAGTGCCGGGTCGACCGTGGCGAGGCCGATCGTGGGCGGTATCAGCTCGTGCCGCATGGACAGGAGCACCGCTACGGCCTCCAGCGCACCGCCGGCGCCGAAGGCGTGCCCGGTCGCCCCCTTGGTGGAGGTCACGGGCGGGCAGTCCTCGAACACCGAGAGGATGGCGTTGGTCTCCGCCTCGTCGTTGCGCAGTGTTCCCGTACCGTGGGCGTTGATCTGCCGTACGTCCCTCGGGTCCACCCCGGCGTCCTGGAGGGCCAGCCGGATGCACCGGGCGGCGTCGCCGCCGCCGGGGGCGGGCATGGTGATGTCGTGCGCGTCGGCCGTGCTGCCCGACCCGAGCACCTCGCCGTAGAGGGTGGCGCCGCGCGCCACCGCCGTGTCCCATTCCTCCAGCACGAGCACCGCGGCGCCCTCGGCGATGGCGAAGCCGTCGCGTTCGGCGTCGAAGGGGCGGGTGCGGCCGGAGGACGACAGGGCCCGCATGTTGGTGAAGCCGGCCACGATGGTGGGTGTGATGGCCGCCTCGGTGCCACCGGCGAGCACCCGGTCACAGGTGCCGTCGGCGATCATCCGCGCGGCGTGCCCGATGGCGTGGGTGCTCGCGGCGCAGGCGGTCTCCAGGCTCTCGCACGGGCCCCGCCATCCCTGGCGCATGGCCACCGTCGCGGCGGCGGCGTTGGCCATCATCATCGGCACGAGGAAGGGGGAGACCCGCCTGCCGCCGCGCTCGTGGTGGATGACGCTCTGCCGTTCGAAGGTGCTGACACCGGCGAGGGCCGTGGCGACGACGACGCCGCTGCGTTCGGCGTCCACCTCCGTGAGGCCCGAGTCGCGGTAGGCCATATCGGCGGCCGCGACGGCGAATTGGGTGAACCGGTCGGTGTGCCGGGCTTCCCGGACGTCCATCCAGGGGGACGGGTCCCAGTCCGTCAGCTCCCGGTGACCCTCCGGCGGTACCTGGAAGAGGCCCTCCCAGAAGGCCTCCGCCCCCGTGCCGCAGGCGCTCACGACGCCGAGTCCGGTGACCGCGACGCGGCGCGCCCCGTATGTCCCGCCCTTCATCAGGCGACCAGCGACAGGATGAGCCGGTGCAGGTCGTCGACGGTCTGGATGTCCTCCACCGCCTCGTCGGGCACCGATATGCCGAACTCTTCCTCGATGGCCATGACCAGCTCCACCTGGATGAGACTGCTGGCGCCGAGATCCTCGGTCAAGCTCGCGTCCGGGGTCACGGACTCCTGCTTGACCTGCAAGACGTCGACGGCGCAGGTGGTGAGCCGGTCGAAAACGTCGTCGTTAGCCACGGGTGGCCAACCTCCCCCAGAATCAGATGAATTGTCTGTGTTCTTACTGTTCCAGTCCCGTTGCCGCCGTGTCAGCGCCGCAAGGCCGGAAGTCATCAAGGTCACACTTTCCGCGCGGGCTCCGGCAGCGCGGAGGCGGGCGTCCCGGCCCGGCCCGCGCGGCCCGCGCGGCCCGCGGACACCCTCGGCAGGACGACCAGGGCCAGAGCGATCAGCTCCAGGCACGCACCGGCCCACCCCAGGGCGGCCGGTGAGAGCCGGTCGAGCACCGCCCCGCCGACCGCTCCGCCCAGGGCCACGCCGAGGTACGACGCGGAACTGTTGACGGAGATGGCCACGCTCGGGGCCGTCGGCGCCAGGTCCAGCACGCGGTGGATGGCGGTGGGCGGTTCGGCCCAGTAGAGCGTGCCCCAGGCGACCGTGACGGCGAGAAAGACCGCCACCACGGCTGCCGAGTCGGAGGCGAAGTAGCTCGCCAGTACCGCCAGCAGCGCCATGCTCACCACGACACCCGACACCGAGGCGGTGAAGGTGCGTTCGGCCCCGATGCGGTCGCTGAGGCGGCCGCCGATCGCGTTGCCGAACGCGCCCGCGACGCCGAACACCAGCAGGACGACGCTCACGCTGGCGTCGTCCATGCCCGTGGTGGCCCGGGTGAAGGCGGCCAGGTAGGTGAAGACGGTGAAACAGCCCGCCACGGCGAACAGGTTGGCCAGGACGGACAGGAGCACCGGTCGCTGGGCACCGATCCGCACCCGGTCGCGCATGCTGATCACCGGCGGCTGGGGCACTGCGGGCAGCACCAGGAAGAGGCCGATGAACACGGGCAGGGCCAGCACGACGACCAGCACCAACGTGAGGCGCCAGCTGCCGAGTTGCCCGACCAGCGTACCGCCGGGCACACCGAGCGCCGTGGCCACCGTGAGCCCGCCGATGATCAGTGACACCGCCCGGCCCCGGTAGCGCTCCCCCGCGAGCGCCGTCGCGGTGGCCGCCGCGGTGTTCATGTAGAGCGCGGCGCTGATCCCGGCCAGGATCCTGGCCGCCATCAGCACCCCGTACGTCGGGGCGAGGGCGCCCAGTACGTTGGCGAGCAGGAAGGCCAGCATCGAGCCGCGCAGCATGACGCGCCGGGACAGGCCGGCGGTCAAGGTCATCAGGACCGGGGCGCTGATCGCGTAGCTCAGCGCGAAGGCCGTGACGAGCTGTCCGGCCACCGGCTCGGACACGTCCAGTTCACCGGCGATACGGGGAAGAATCCCGCTGATGACAAAGCCGTCGGTTCCGACGGCAAAGGAGCCGATGGCGAGAAGCGCCAGAATCACCTTGTGGGGCATGACGCCTCCCGGGGACCCTGCGCGGGATCACGCATGTCAGGATCGTGAATTTCCCAGCTCCCCTTTCCAGTGGAGCCGATCTCGTGAACCGGCTTTACGAACGGGGTTGTTCGGATCAACGTACCAGCAAGCAAGTCCCGACAATAACGGCATCGGCGTGAGGGCGATCACGCTGACCCCTGGCCGAAAACCTTCCCCCTTCCAGCGGCCTAATCTGGAAGGGAAGCCGATTTCCAGTCAAACCCCGCCCGCTCTCACCGGATGTGGCTTGAAGTCGACGGGTCGGTCGTTATATTCGGACCGTTTGTCAACCCTTGATTCCGGCGAAGCGTCCTCAAGAGGACGAAGCGTCAGGGAGGATTCGGATCACATGACTTCAGCCGTGCCGCCCATGGATCCCGGGCAGCTCATCGCCCTCGACCGGGCCCATGTGTGGCACCCCTACGCACCCATGCCGGGGCGGACCGACCCGGTGATCGTCGAGTCGGCCTCGGGCGCACGACTGCGGCTCGCCCGGCCCGTGGAGGGCGTGGACGAGCTGGTCGACGGAATGTCCTCGTGGTGGGCGGCCGTCCACGGCTACGGACACCCGGTGCTCGATGAGGCCGTGCGCGATCAGCTCGGCAGGATGAGCCATGTGATGTTCGGCGGCATCACCCACGAGCCCGCCGTACGGCTGGCCGCGAAGCTCGTCGAGATCACGCCCGAGCCGCTCAGGCACGTGTTCCTGTCCGACTCCGGATCGGTGTCGGTCGAGGTCGCGATCAAGATGTGCCTGCAGTACTGGCGTTCCGTCGGCCGCCCGGAGAAGCGGCGGCTGCTGACCTGGCGGGGCGGCTACCACGGCGACACCTTCCAGACGATGGCCGTGTGCGACCCGGACGGCGGCATGCACAGCGCCTGGTCGGGCCTCCTGCCGGAGCAGGTGTTCGCGGACCGCCCGCCGGCCGGTTTCGACGCCGGCGTGGACGAGGCGTACGCCGTCCACCTGGCCGACCTCGTCGAACGGCACGCCCATGAGCTGGCCGCCGTGATCGTGGAGCCGGTGGTGCAGGGAACGGGCGGGATGCGCTTCCACTCCCCCGGCTACCTGAAGCTGCTGCGCGAGGTCGCCGACGCCAACGACGTCCTGCTGATCTTCGACGAGGTGGCGACCGGATTCGGCCGCACCGGCGAGCTGTTCGCCGCCGACCACGCCTCGGTCGCCCCCGATGTGATGTGCCTGGGCAAGTCCCTGACCGGCGGATACCTGTCGATGGCCGCCACGCTGTGCACCTCCCGGATCGCCGACGGCATCTCTCGCGGCGAGCTTCCCGTGCTGGCGCACGGCCCGACCTTCATGGGCAACCCGCTGGCCAGCGCGGTGGCCAACGCCTCGATCGAGCTGCTGTTCCAGAACGACTGGCGCGCGCAGGTCAAGCGGATCGAGGCCGAGCTGAGGACGACCCTGGAGCCGGCCAGGGCGCTGCCCGGCGTGCTCGACGTCCGGGTGCTCGGCGCCATCGGCGTGGTCCAGCTCGACCACGACGTGGACGTGGCGGCGGCCTCCCGGGCGGCGATGCGCGAAGGGGTGTGGCTGCGCCCCTACCGCGACATGGTCTACTCCATGCCGCCGTTCGTCACCGGAGACCAGGACCTGGCCAGGATCGCGGCCGGCGTTCTGGCGGCCGCCGCAGCGGGCTGATGGTTCCTCACCCACCCCTGAACCAGCGGCTCCTGATGCCCCGGACAGCTGACTCGAGTCACAACTCCGGCCGTTACCGCAGGTCGCAGTGGGTTGAGTCACACAAGGGTGCGTATTCGGCCCGTCATGACTAGCATCGAACACCGGAACGGCCTTCCCGGACCCGCGCATCGACGACTTGACCATTCTGCGCATCCGGGAAGATCCGAGCAGTGACAGACATTACGGGGGCTTGAAACATGTCACTTTCATCCGCACCGCCATGCGCACCTTCTGCTTGAGCATGCGCCGCCGTGCGCTCGATACAGAGCGATCGATTCACCGATGAATCACATATGAACCACCGGTGAATCACCACCGATAGAAAAGTCGGTCAGCCGGATCACTGTGCCCAAAAGGCCGGTTCCGGCCATCAAGGAGCTCGACCACATCGTGATAGACCTGCGGATCCTTCTCGTAGACAACTATGACTCCTACACGTGGAACCTCTTCCAGCTGATATGGAAGGTGGCAGGCGTGCCTCCGGTCGTCGTGCGCAACGACGAGGCGACGGCGGACGAACTGCTGCGACAGGACTTCACCCACGTCGTCATCTCCCCTGGCCCGGGTACCGCGGCCAGGGAAGAGGACTTCGGGCTCTGCCGGGCCCTGCTGGAACAGGCCGCGGTGCCCGTCCTCGGCGTGTGTCTCGGCCACCAGGGCCTGGCCCTCGCCTTCGGGGGCGAGGTCGGGCACGCGCCGGAGATCGTGCACGGCCAGACCAGCGCGATCACCCACACCGGGACCGGTGTCTTCGCCGGGATCCCGCAGGGCTTCCGCGCGGTGCGCTACCACTCCCTCACCGTCGCCGAACCGCTGCCGGAGGACCTCGTCGCGACGGCCTGGTCCGAGGGCGGCCTCCTGATGGGCCTTCAGCACCGCGAACGACCCCTGCACGGGGTGCAGTTCCACCCCGAGTCGGTGGACAGCGAGTACGGCGAGCAGATCATCGCCAACTTCCTGGGCATCGCGCCCACCCTCCGCTGGAGCGAGCTGGAGGTGGAGCTGAGCGCCGAGGACCTGTTCCTGCGCGCCTTCGCCGACAGCCCGTACGGCTTCTGGCTCGACAGCTCGCGGGCGGCGTACGGGATGGGCCGCTACAGCTACCTGGGCGCCTGCGCCGGAGACGGTCTGGAGGTGCTCCGGGCGTACGCGGGGGCCGATGTCGTCGAACGCGAGACCCACGAGACCGTGGAGCGCGTCCGCGGCACCGTCTTCGAGCACCTGCGGTCCGGTCTCGCGGCCACGCCCGTGCCGCTCGGCGCGTCGCCCGTACCCTTCGCCGGCGGCTACCTCGGCTATCTCGGCTACGGCGTCAAGGGAAGCGTCGGCATCGGCCGGGCGGGCAGCGGTGAGCGGCCCGACGCCGAGCTGCTGCGGGTCGACCGCTTCGCGGCCTACGACCACGAGACCGACCGGCGCTACCTGATCACGGTGGGCCTCGGCGCCGAGGAGCACGACGCCTGGTGCGAGGAGGTGCGCACGCTGGCGCGCCGCCCCCTGGTGCCCCGGCCCCGGCGGGAGAGCGCACCGGCCGTGCTGGAACCCGGCGTCGACCGGGAGACGTACCTGCGGCACTTCGACACCGTGCAGCAGTGGCTGCGTGACGGCGAGTCGTACGAGGCCTGCTACACCTACCAGATCAGCGGCACCAGCGAGGCCGACCCGCTGGACACCTACCTGCGGCTGCGGGCGACCAACCCGGCGCCCTACGCGGCGTACGTCCGCCTCGGCGAGCGCTCGCTGCTGAGCTCCTCGCCGGAACGCTTCATCACGGTGGCCGGCAACGGCGAGGTCGAGGCCAAGCCGATCAAGGGCACCGCTCCCCGGCATGCCGACCCGGTGGCCGACGAGGCCGCCCGCGCGGCGCTGGAGACGGACCCCAAGATCCGCAGCGAGAACCTGATGATCGCGGACCTGCTCCGCAACGACCTCGGCCAGGTCTGCGACAACGGCACGGTGCACGTGCCCAAGCTGATGGCCGCGGAGTCGTACGCCACCGTGCACCAGCTCGTCACCACGGTGCGCGGGAAGCTGCGCCCCGACCGCGACGCGGTCGACTGCGTGGAGGCGCTCTTCCCCGGCGGGTCGATGACCGGTGCGCCGAAGAAGCGGACGGTGGAGCTCCTTGACGACCTGGAGCCGGAGGAGCGCGGGGTGTACTCCGGCAGCCTCGGCTACTTCGGTTTCGACGGGGCGGCGGACCAGTCCATCGTCATCCGCACCATCGTCTGGGAGGGCAACCGCGTGCGCATCGGCGTGGGCGGGGCACTGATCGTGCTCTCGGACGGCGAGGAGGAGTTCCAGGAGACGCGGCTCAAGGCCCGCGCGCTGCTGCGGGTCCTCGGCGTCGAGGAGCTGCGCGAGGCCACATCGGGAACGGTTGCGAGGTACCAGGGATGAGCACGGTGGAATTCGAGACGGGTCCGGCCGGGCAGCACGAGGCGCAGGCGGTGGCCGAGGCGGTCACCGCCCTCCTGCGGGAGCTGCGCGGGGACCCCGAGCACACGATCCCGGGGCTCGGCGCGGCCGTGGCCGAGGCCATCGCCGGCAAGGACGGCTCCGGTGTGCTGGTCGCGCGGGACGGGGAGGGTCGCGTGGTCGGCGTACTGGGATACACCACCCAGACCGCTCTGCGGCTCGCCGCCCCGTACCGCCACGTCCAGGAGCTGTGGGTGGAACCGGCGCTGCGGTCCCGGGGCGTCGCGGCTCTGCTGCTGGACGAACTGGACGCGCTGTGCGCCCTCGACGGCGTCCGGCGGGTCGAAGTCTGCCTGCCCGCCGAGCAGTTCCCCTCGTTCCCGCGGACGCTGGCGTTCTACGAGCGCTCCGGTTTCCGCGCCATAGGCCCGCGCGTGATCAAGGATCTGTCATGACCCTGCATGTGGTGGTACCGGAGGAGTCCGAGGCCCTGCCGTTCACGGTCGAGCCGTCCGGCGTCCAGGTGGCCAGCAAGGAGGTTCCCGAGCGGATCCACCAGATCCTGGCCGGACTGCGGGACGGCGGCGCGGTCCTCGCCGCGCTCGGCGCGGACAGCCTGAGCCGCGCGGAGCGCCTCGTCGGCGCCGTGCACGACAAGGCCCTGCTGGAGCACCTCCGCCACGGGGTGCCCGAGGGCGGGGAGTCGGTGCTCGACAGCGCGTTCTCGGCGCCCGGCCTGGAGCAGGAGACGCCCGTCACCCGCGGGGTCTGGCCCGCCGCTCTGGGTGCGGCGGCCGCCGCGGTCCGGGCGGCCGAGCTGACGGCCCGCCGGGGCGAGAACAGCTACGCGCTCGTACGGCCCCCGGGCCACCACGCGGGCCCCGGCTGGTACGGCGGGTACTGCTTCCTCAACAACGCCGTCGTCGCCGCCCGGACGCTGCGGGAGGAGGGCGTGGCCCGCGTCGGCATCCTCGACGTCGACTACCACCTGGGCAACGGCACGCTCGCCTGCGTGCGGGACGATCCCACGCTGCCGTTCGCCTCGGTGCACTCCAGCGATCCGAAGGACTTCCCGTACACCTTCGAGCCGGCGCCCGGTCTCTTCGGAGCGGAGTCCGATCCGGGCCCGGAGGGATTCCTGGCGCTCGTCCGGGACGCCGTGTCCCATCTGCGCCGGGAGAACGCCGAGGCGCTGGTGGTCTCGGTCGGCTACGACGTGCTCGCCAACGACCCGCACGGCTCCTGGACCCTCGCGCCCGAGGTGTTCGGGCCCGTCGCCGCGCTCGTGGCCGAGCAGCGGCTGCCCACCGTCTTCGTCCAGGAGGGCGGATACGGACTCCCGTCCCTGCGCGGCGCGGCCCGCGCCCTGGCATTGGAGGCCTCGCGATGAACACGACCCCCGAAGAGATCCTCCGGCCGTTCCGGGAGCGGCTGGAGGTACTGGACCAGCAGCTCGCGGAGCTCGTCGCGGCGCGCCTGGCGATCTGCTGCGAAGTGGCCGAGGTCAAGCGGGCCCACGGCATCGCGATGATGCAGCCGCAGCGGGTCACCGCGGTCCGCGAGGCGTACGCGGCCCGCGGCGAGCGGCTGAACCTCTCCCCCGACTTCATGCGCTCCCTGGCGACCCTGCTCATCGACGAGGCGTGCCGCCTGGAGGACGAGATCATCGACGGTCCCGTGGCGTCGGCGACCGTGGAGGTACGACGATGACCCTGACGTTCACCACCCTCGGACCCGAGGGAAGCTGCCACGAGAACGCCGTGGAGCACTACTTCAAATTCCAGGGCATCGAGGGCGAGGCCAAGACCGACCTCACCATCGACCTGCACGACGGTCTGGAGCGCGTGCGCCGCGGCGAGAGCGACTACCTGGTGCAGTGCAGCGCGCACCCCGAGGTGCACCTGCTCACCGAGCGGTACTTCAACGAGGTCAAGGTGGTGGACACCTTCGTGTACCCCACCAAGGAACTGGTGCTGCTCAGCCGGACCGACGTGGAGCGGCCGAGGTCCCTGGGGCTGGTGCCGGCGACCGCCGGCTACGTCGACGTGTCGCAGTGGGAGGAGGTCGTCCGCGAGCCGTCCAAGCCCGTGGTCGGCGCCAACCTGCTGGCCGGGGCCTACGACTCCGGCCTCACCCACCTGGAGTACCTGGAGCAGTCGAACGGGGCGCTGCGCCTCGACCGCTACATCGGTGCGGTCACCACCACCTGGGTCGTCTACGGACGCCGCGCCCGGTTCTCCGGTGAAGTGATCGGCACCAAGTGCCGCGAGTACCTGTTGGGAGAGGGCGAATGACCGGGACCGCATCCCCGGCGAGGAAGATCCTCGTCTGTGACACCACGCTGCGCGACGGCGAGCAGACCTGCGGAGTGGCCTTCCAGGTCGAGGAGAAGGTGAAGATCGCCCGCCTTCTCGACGAGATGGGCGTCGACTGCATCGACGCGGGCTTCCCCGCTTCCTCTCAGGCCGATCAGGACGCCGTGCGCGGTATCGCCGCCCTGGGCCTGCGCGCCCGCGTGGTGGCGTTCTGCCGGCCGAACCGCACCGAGATCGACCTGGCCAAGGCGTGCGGCGCCAACGCCATCTACACCTTCGTGCCGACCTCCGACGTGCACATGCGGGTCAAGTTCGGCGGTAAGGACAGCGCGGTCCGCGAGCGGCTGAAGCGGGAGATGGCCGACGGCATCGCGTACGCCAAGGGCCTCGGCATGTTCGTCGGCTGCGGCTCCGAGGACGCCACCAGGACCCCGTACGACTACCTGGAGGAGGTCCTCGTCCTCGCCCAGGAGAGCGGCGCGGACCTGGTGGGTGTCGCGGACACCGTCGGCTCCACCACCCCCGACGACTTCCGCACCCTGATCTCGAGGCTGCGCTCGCGGATCAGTGTGCTGCTCTCGCTCCACTGCCACAACGACTTCGGTCTCGCCACGGCCAATACGGTCGCCGGCATCCTCGGCGGCGCGGACGAGGTCCAGTGCACCGTCAACGGCCTCGGCGAGCGGGCGGGCAACGCCTCCCTGGAGGAGGTGACGGTGGCCCTGACCCAGCTGTACGGCTTCGAGACGAACGTCGACCTGTCCCGGCTCAAGCCCATGTCGGAGCTCATCGCCGGCCTGTCCGGCATCGAGGTCAGCCCGATGAAGCCGATCGTCGGCGGCAACGCCTTCTCGCACGAGTCGGGCCTGCACGTGTCCTCGGTGATGAAGGACTCCACCGCCTACGAGCCGCTGCGGCCCGAACTGGTCGGCCACACCCGGCGGATCGTCATGGGCAAGCACTCCGGCAAGGGGATCATCGCCCACGTCCTGGACGCCCACGGGCTCGCGTACGACGACGAGGTCCTCGGCGCGGTCCTGCGCGAGGTCAAGGAGGCCTCCGTACTGACGAAGTCCAGCGTCACCGAGGCCCAGGTGATCGGGATCTACCACAAGCGAACGGCCCTGGCGGTATGAGCGCGGAGCACGACACCTCCGCCTGGTTCGAGGACCAGGCGTTCTGGAACGACTTCTACCCGCACCTGTTCTCCGCGGAGCGCGCCGCGCAGGCGGTGCGGATCGTGGAGCGGTCCCCGCTGTTCCGCTTCCCGTCCGGTGCCCGTGTCCTCGACCTGTGCTGCGGGCCGGGCCTGTTCACCGTGCCGCTCGCCCGCGCCGGCCACGCGGTCACCGGTGTGGACCTCAGCGCGGCGATGCTGGAGCGCGCCCTGGCGAACTGCCGGGACGCGGACGTCGAGGCCCGGTTCGTCGAGGCGGACATGCTCGGCTTCACCGAACCGGGGGCGTTCGACGTCATCGTCAACATGTTCACCTCCTTCGGGTACCACGACCGGCACGAGGACAACGTCCAGGTGCTGCGCAACGCCCACACCAGCCTCGCGCCGGGCGGGACCCTGCTCGTCGACGTCGTCGGCAAGGAGATCCTGGCGCGGCTCGACGAACGGGTCTCCCTCTCCGAGCAGGACGGAAAGCTGCTCGTCCAGCGCGACACCGTCCTCGACGACTGGACCCGGCTGCGCAGCGACTGGTACTCCATCGACGGCCCGCACGCGGCCAGAGGGTCCATGACCCTCCACCTCTACAGCGCCGCCGAACTGCGGGACATGCTGCGGTCCGCCGGCTTCGGCGACGTGCGGTTCCACGGGGACTACGACGGCGGGCCCTACGACCACCGGGCCGAGCGCCTCGTCGCCGTCGCCACGAAGGGCGTGGACCGTGGGGACTGAGGTCGTCGTCGTACGGTCGGCGTCCGCCGTCGACCGTGAGGAGTGGGACGCGCTCGTCCCCGCGCCGCAGGTGTACCTCTCCTACGACTGGCTGCGCGCGGTCGAGGAGTGCTTCGGCTTCGAGCTGGTCCTCTTCCTGCTGCGCGACGGCGGGCGCACCGTGGCCGGGGTGCAGGGCCTGCTGGTCCGGGACCCGGACGCGTTCCCGTACCACGATCCGACGGGCGCGCTCTTCGGCGACTACGAGATGGACCACCTGCGGCAGGCCCTGGACCGGGACCGGTCGCGGGAGGAGTCGGCCGAGGCCGCCGCGCTGCTCGCCGCCGTCGTGCGCACGGAGGCCGCCCACACGCGGGCGGCCGGCTATCCGGCGCTCGTGATGACCAGTCCGTACGGGTACGCGAGCGACGTCCTCACCCTGCCCGGGGTCGACCGGCAGGGTGCGATCGGCGAACTCCTCGTCGCCGTGGACGACTTCTGCCGGGCCGAGGAGATCCCCTCGCAGTCCTTCCTGTGGCAGTCCGGCGCGGACGGGGACCTGCACCGCGCCCTCGCCGGCCACGGCTACCTGGAGTTCCTCTCGGATCTGGAGTACGACCTCGACACCGGGTCCCACGCCTCCCTGGAGGAGTACCTGAACAGCCTGGAGCGCAAGCGCCGTACGGTCGCCCGCTCCGAGATCCGCAAGTTCGCGGAGGGCGGGATGCGGGTCGAGCAGATCGCGGACCCGGACCCGGCGGTGATCGCCCGCTGCGCCGAGCTCTCCGAGGGACAGCAGAAGAAGTACGGCCTGCCGGTCGACCGGGCCGCGATGGAGCGGCTGTTCACCACGCTCCTCGGGGCGCCCGGGCTGGGCGCCGCGCTGTACGTGGTGCGGCGCCGGGACGCGCAGGGCTCCGACATCGGGGGTTTCCTGCTGTGTCTGGAGGCCGGGGGCGTGCTGCACCCCAAGTTCCTCGGCTTCGACAGCACCGCCGTCGGGGCCACCTACGCCTACTTCAACCTCGTCTTCTACCACCTCGTCGAACGGGCCGTGGCGGGCGGCGCCCGCCGCATCGCGTACGGCATGGGTTCGGCGGACGCGAAGCGGCTGCGCGGCTGCCGTTCCGCACCCGTGCGCGGCTGGATCCGGTTCTCCTCGCCGGCCGCGCACCGGCGGATCGAGCCGTACGTCACCGTCTTCGACTGCCTCAAGAAACAGCTTCTCGGTAACCAGGATGGACGCGTTCTGCGATGACTCTCGTACGACAGCTCTTCGAGCACAAACTCGGCCGTCCCGTCAGCACCGGCGAGGTCGTGGACCTGCCCTTCGACCTGTGCTGGGGCAGCGAGATGACCGTCAAGTGGGCCCTGGACATCCTGCGCGACTCCGGCTTCGACGACGATTACATCGCCGCGGGCCTCGCGGCGCAGCGGGAGAGGACCGCCTTCGTCTTCGACCACGTCGTCCCGACGCACACCGCCTCCATGGCCTCGATCCTCGTCGAGCTGCGGCGGTTCGCCCGGCAGCACGGCATCAAGGTGTTCGACGTCGGCTACGACGGCGGCATCCAGCACAAGATCCTCATCGAGCAGGGTCTGATCCGCCCCGGCGACGTCGCGGTCGGCGCGGACTCGCACAGCTGCACCGCGGGCGCGATCGGCTCGCTCGCCACCGGCATCGGCTCCACGGACCTGGCCATGGCCCTGGTCCGGGGCAGCTGCTGGATGCGGGTGCCCGAGGCGACGCTGGTGCGCTTCCAGGGGAGCTTGCGTCCGCACGTGCAGGGCAAGGACGTGGCGCTGTACCTGTGCGGGCTGATCGGGGTGCACGGCGCGGTCTACCGCAGCCTGGAGTTCGGCGGCCCCGGCCTCGCCTCCCTGGCGATCACCGACCGGCTGTCGCTGAGCAACATGGCGGTGGAGATGGGCGCCAAGTACGGCCTGTTCCCCACGGACCAGGTGCTCGCCGACTACCTCGGCGACGAGGTCGGCTACCCCGCCTTCACCATCGACGAGGACGACGCCGAGTACGTCGAGGTGATCGACGTCGATCTGAACCTGATCGAGCCCACCGTCGCGCTGCCGTTCTCCCCGGACAACGCCATCGGCACGCACCAGCTGCAGCACCTCCTGCGCCACTGGGAGGAGTACGAGGGCCGCGAGGACCTGATGACGGGTGTGGCGCCGCTGGCCCGCACCGCCAACGCGAACGGTGAGATCCCGGTCGACCAGGTCTTCATCGGCTCCTGCACCAACGGGCACCTGGAGGACCTGCGGGTCGTCGCGGAGGTGCTGCGGGGCAAGCGCGTCAAGGACGGCGTACGGACCATCGTCATCCCCGCCTCCCAGCAGGCCTACCGGGCGGCGATGAAGGAGGGCCTGATCGACGTCCTGCTGGAGGCGGGCTGCTACGTGGAGTCCTCCAGCTGCGGGCCGTGCATCGGCATCAAGTCCGGTGTGCTCGGCAAGGGGGAGGTCGCGGTCTTCACCTCCAACCGCAACTTCCGCGGCCGCTGCGGCGACGTCGACGCCAGTGTCGTCCTGGCCAGCCCCGCCATCGCGGCGCGGGCAGCGCTGACCGGGGTACTCGCCCCCATCGGCGACCGGAGCGACTACTACGCCGACGAGGCCGCGGTGCGCGGCGGCATCGACGAGCTGTTCGCGCTCCACTCGGCGCGCGAGGGCAGGGCCCCGCTGACCGGTGCGGCGGCCGGGCTCCCCGTACCGGCCCAGGGCTCCGGCGGCGCGAACGACACCGGAAGGGCCGGCACCGCAAGCGCCGGCGCCAGCGCCGGCGCCGGAAGCCTCGCCTGGGTCTTCGGCGACCACATCAACACCGATGTGATCCTTCCCGGCGTGTTCTGCCAGATCCCCGACCCGGCCGAGTACAAGAAGCACATCATGGCCCACGCGGGCAACCAGCCGTTCCTCGACCACTACGCGAAGACCGGGCACGACCTGAGCGGCTCGGTGATCGTCGGCGGCATGAACTTCGGCTGCGGCTCCTCCCGCGAGAACGCCCCGATGGGCATCAAGGCCTCCGGCGCGCCCTTCGTCGTCGCGCACAGCTTCGCCCGGATCTTCTTCCGCAACGCCCTCAACATCGGCCTGCGGCTGGTCGAGGTCGGCGACTTCGCCTACGAGATCCAGGAGGGAGACCGGCTGGTGGTCGACGACGAGCGCGGCGAGCTGGTCAACGTGACCCGGGGGACCTCCGCGCCGATCACCCCGCCCTCCGACTTCGAGCGCGAGCTGCTCACCGCGGGCGGCCTCGTGGCCTACGCCGGTGCGCAGGTGCGGGCGGAGGCGTCGGCCTGATGGGATCCGTCGCGGTCATCCCGGGAGACGGCATCGGTCCCGAGGTCATGGCCGAGGTGCTGAAGGTGCACGCGGTGGTCGAGGAGACCTTCGCCACCGGCCTCAAGACCGAGGTGCTGCCCTACAGCGCCGACTACTTCCTGGAACACGGGGATGTGGAGATCGACATCCAGGCGATCGGCAGCGGCTACCGTGCGGTGCTGCTCGGCGCGCTCGGCGATCCCCGCATCCCCGACAACCGGCACGCCAAGCAGATCATCGGCGGGCTGCGCCAGCAGCTCGAACTGAGCGTCAACCTGCGCCCGGTGCGCCTGCGCACCCTGGCGCACTGCCCCCTCAAGCACGTGAGCTCCGTGACGGACGTGGACCTCGTCATCGTGCGGGAGAACACGGAGGACGTGTACGTCGGTGTCGGCGGCACGGTACGGGGCGGCCGCCCCGGCCACGTCGCCATGGAGGTCGGCGTCCACACCCGGTGGGCCGTGGACCGGGCGCTCACGGCCGCCTTCGAGCTCGCCCGCTCCCGCCCGCGCCGCAGGCTCACCCTGGTGGACAAGAGCAACGCCATGCCGAGCGCCGGCCCGCTGTGGCAGAGCCGGTTCCGCGCCGTCGCCGCGTCCTACCCGGACGTGGACTGCGACCACCTGTACGTCGACGCCGCCGCCATGGAGCTGATCCGCGACCCGGCCCGGTTCGACGTGGTGGTGGCCGGCAACCTCTTCGGGGACATCCTCAGCGACGAGGCCTCCATGCTCGCCGGCGGGCTGGGAGTCGCGCCCTCGGCGAGCTACGACCCCGAGGACACCGCGTTCTTCGGCGTCTTCGAGGCGGTGCACGGCAGTGCGCCGGACATCGTGGGCACCGGGCGCGCCAATCCCCTCGCCTCGGTGATGAGTTACTCCCTGATGCTGGACCGGATGGGGCTGCGCCAGGCGCACGCCGCCGTGGAACGCGCCGTCGACCAGGTGCTGTGCGGCGACCTGCTGACGCCCGACCTGGGCGGCACCGCACGCACCGACGAGGTGGGCGACCTGATATGCCGGGCGATCGCCCGGCGCGACAAGGACTGAGAAATGAACCGACCAGCGAAGCTCATGTGGTGGCAGGGAAGTGTGGTCCCCGCCGGGGACACCGCGCTGACCCTCGCCAACCACAGCCTCCACTACGGGCTCTGTGTCTTCGAGGGCATCTCCGCTTTCCCCTCGGAGGACGGCGGCCACCACGTCTTCCGGCTGGAGGAGCACATGACCCGGTTCGCCGAGTCGTGCCGTCTGGTGGGGACGACGCTCGCCCAGTCCCCCGCCGAACTGGCCGCCGCCTGCCACGAGACGCTGACCGCCAACGGGCTGCGCCGGGCCTACCTGCGCCCCATCGCCTTCCTGGGCGACGGGGTGCTCGGCCTGGCCACGCCCGGCGCCGAGGCCCAGGTGGCCGTCCTGGCCTTCGACGTATCGGCCTTCGACGAGGTGATCCGCGCGCAGCGGCCCCGCCTGACCCTGTCCTCGGTCGCCCGGCTCAGTCCGCACGCCTTCCCGACCAAGGCGAAGGTGTCCGCCGGCTACCTCAACTCCAGGATCGCCTGGATGGACGCCCAGCGGCGCGGCTACGACGACGCGCTGCTGCTGGACGACACCGGCTTCGTCGCCGAGTGCACCGTGCAGAACGTCTTCGGGGTACGCGGCCGCACCCTCCTGGTGCCCGACTCCGCGGCCGCCCTCGACGGGATCACCGTGGCCTCCGTCATCGAGATCGCCGGCGATCTCGGGTACGAGGTGGACCGGAGCCCGCTGACCGCCGCGGACCTGGCGGCCTGCGACGCGCTGTGCGTGGCGAGCACCGCCGGCGGGGTGCGCCCAGTCCGGTGCGTGGACGGGACCGAGTTCGACACGGACAACCCCGTGGTCGCCGAGATCGTACGGAGCTACCAGCGGGCGGAGCTCGGTCGGCTCCCGGGGTACGCGAAGTGGGTGTCGGTCTGATGCGCGACGCACCCGTGGTGGACCTGTACGACACCCTTCCCGAGGAGGTGCGCGGGAAGGTCGCCGCGCTCGGCAGGGACCACTGGCGCCGGGCCCACGCCGGAGTGCCGCGCCTGGCGGACTCCTGGTGCCCGACCCGGCCCCTCATGCTGGGCGCCGACGCGTACGAGCTCGTCGGCGCGGTCGCGGACCGCGCGGCGGGTCTGGTGCTCGACGCGTGCCTGCGCCGGGTGAGCACGGCCGGCGGGCTGCTCGACGCCCTGTCCATGCCCCGGGAGCAGTTCCCGCTCCTGGATCCGGCCGAGCCGCTCACCGCACGGCTGCTGACCTCCCTGCGCGCCGACGTGATGGTCGAGCGCGGCGTCCCCAAGGTCGTCGAGCTCAACATCGACGGGGCGATCGGCGGAGCCATCGAGGCGGACCTCATCGCCGCGCAGTTCCAGGAGGTCTACGCCGGCCCCGCCGGCGCCGGACCGGGCTCCTCGGCGGGTCTGCTGCGCACCCCGCCCTCCGCGGTCGACGCGTTCTTCGCCGAGCTGGTCGCCTTCCTCGGCCTGGCCGGGGGCACGTGCCTGCTCGTCCCCGTCTTCCACGAGGACGGCCTGGACTCGCTGGCCGACCTGGACGACTTCATCTCCTTCCTCGCGCCCATGGGGGAACGGGGCGAGGCGTACGGCATCACCGTCGTCGGGTATCCGCTGGACGAGCTGACCCTCGACGACCGGCAGCGGCTGCGCGCCGGCGAGCAGATCGCGCACGGGGTGTTCCGGCTCTTCATGCCCGTCGAGCAGGCGGGTCCCGGTCTCGACGCCCTGGGACAGGCCCTGAAGGCGGGCACGGCCGGGATGTACACCCCGGAGGCCACCAGCCCCGTCAGCGACAAGCGGGTGCTGGCCTGGATCTGGGAGGACCTCGCGCTGCTCGATCCGGCCGATCAGGACTTCGTACGCCGGCACATCCCGCACACCACCATGGCCCGGGCCGACGCCCTCGGCGAGGACCGGACCTCCCTGGTGCTCAAGCCCGGCGACGGCTACGGCGGCGCCGGGGTGACCATGGGCCGCTCGGTGACCGAGGAGGAGTGGCGGGAGCTGCTCCTGAAGGCCGCCGAGAAGGAGGACCACATCCTCCAGCGGGTGGTGGACGCCGACCTCGTCACCTTCGAGTTCGCGCACGACACGACCGGCGAGATCCGCAGCGCCGCCGTCCCCTGCGTACTGGGGCCGATGATGTACGGCCGCCGGCTCTCGGGCGTCTACGTCCGGCACGCCACCCCCAAGCCGGGTGAACTCATCAACACGCATCAGGGCGCTGCCTCCAACAGCGTGCTGATCGTGGAGAGTCCGACGGTCGGGCCGTGAGCGGCGACGGCACCCGCGCGCCCACTCTGCTGGACCCCCTGCGGCAGCGGAACTTCCGCTGCCTGGCGGGGGGGCGCATGGCCACGTACTTCGCCAACGCGATGGCGCCGATCGTGCTCTCGTTCGCGGTGCTCGACCTGACCGGCTCCCTGATCGACCTGGGGATCGTCGTCGGGGCGCGGTCGGTGGCCAATGTGGCCCTGCTGCTGTTCGGCGGCGTGATCGCCGACCGGCTGCCGCGCAGGCTGGTCCTCCAGGGGTCGAGCGTGGCCGCGGGGCTGGCCCAGGCCGTGATCGCCGCGAGCGTGCTGCTCGGCTTCGCCTCCATCCCGGTCCTGGTCGTCATCAGCGTCATCAACGGCATGGTGTCCGCGGTGTCCCTGCCGGCGGCGGCCGCGCTGGTGCCGCAGACCGTCCCGTCCGGGATGATCCGGCCGGCCAACGCGTTCGTCCGGATGGCCGTCAACGCGGGCATGGTCCTCGGGGCCTCGACCGGCGGCATCGTCGTCGGCTTCGCGGGCCCGGGCTGGGGCATCGCGGTGAACGCGGCGGTGTTCCTGGTGGCGGGGCTGTGCTTCGCGGGGATCCGGGTGGCGAAGGCCCCGTCGGCGGCGGGGGGTCCGGCCCGCCCGCTGGCCGAACTGCGCGAGGGCTGGTCGGAGTTCACCTCCCGCACCTGGGTGTGGGTGGTGGTGCTCCAGTTCCTGGTCATCAACGCGGTCGTCGCCGGCGGGCTGCAGGTCCTCGGGCCCACCATCGCCGACCAGTCCTTCGGGCGGACGACCTGGGGACTGCTGCTCGCCGCGCAGACGGCGGGCGCTTTCGCGGGCGGCGTCATCGCGGCCCGTACCCAGCCCCGGCACGCCCTGCGGATCGGTGCGGCCGTCGGCGCCTTCGAGGCGGTGCCGCTGCTCGCCCTCGCGACCACCTCGCACACCGCCCTGCTGCTGGTGGCGATGTTCATCAACGGGATCGCCCTCGAACAGCTCGCGGTCGCCTGGGACGTGTCGCTCCAGGAGAACATTCCTCCCGAGCGACTGGCCCGCGTCTACTCCTACGACGCGCTCGGCTCCTTCATCGCCATCCCGATCGGCGAGGTGGCCGCCGGCCCGATCGCGCTGCACGTGGGCATCGACACCACACTGGTGGCCGGCGCCGTACTCGTCGTCACGGCCACCGGCCTGGCCCTGTGCAGCGCCAGCGTGCGCGGCCTGACCATCAAACCCGCCGCACCCCGCCTGCCGGCCGGGAAGCCGGCCACATGACACCCACCACCACAGCACCATTCGCGAGAACAGCACCGCACACAGGGGGAACACGATGCCGCACGGCATATCTCTTATCGACAAACCGGGCTGGTCCGGAGGCGCGCCCTACCCGGCCGAGGCCCTGGAACACATCGCCGCGCTGCCGGCGTCCCAGCAGCCCGACTGGGCCGGTCACCCGGCGCTCGGCGCGGCGGTCGGGGAGCTGCGCGCCGCGCCGGGGCTCGTCGGAGCCCGTGACATCGGCAGGTTCGGCCTCCTCGTCGCCGAGGCCGCACAGGGCACCGTGAGCGTCCTGCAGGCCGGGGACTGCGCCGAGGACCCGGCCGACAGCACCCCCGGGGCCGTGCGCGACAAGGTCCGCATGCTCGACGTCCTCGCCTCGGCCCTCTCAGAGATCACCGGCAAGCCGACGGTACGGGTCGGCCGCATGGCCGGACAGTACGCCAAGCCGCGCTCGCGCACGACGGAGCGCCACGGGGACCGGGAACTCCCCGTCTTCCGGGGCCACATGGTGAACCGGCCGGAGCCGGACGCGGCGGCCCGCGCACACGACCCGCGCCGCCTCACGGACTGCTACCGCGCCGCCCAGGCCGTGCACGCGGCGCTGCGGACGGACACCGGATGGGACTTCACCACCACCTGGACCAGCCACGAGGCCCTCGTCCTCGACTACGAACTCCCGCTGGTGCGCGGGGACGGGGCGGGGCGGGCGTTCCTCTCCTCCACCCACTGGCCCTGGATCGGCGAGCGCACCCGCTCCACCGGCGGAGCCCACGTACGCCTGCTCTCCTCGCTGCACAATCCGGTCGCGTGCAAGGTCGGGCCGACGATGACCCCGGCGGAGCTGGTCGAACTGTGCGGGCTGCTCGATCCTGACCGGCAGCCCGGCCGGCTCACCCTGATCGCCCGTCAGGGCGCCGGGGCGGTGGGGCGGAACCTTCCCGCCCTCGTCGACGCCGTACGGCGGGCGGGGCATCCCGTGGTCTGGATGTGCGATCCGATGCACGGCAACACCGTCACCACCCCGGGCGGCCGCAAGACCCGCCTCGTCGAGGAGATCGTCCGGGAGGTCCGGGGCTTCCAGCACGCCGTGGAATCCTCCCGCGGGACCGCCGGCGGGCTGCACCTGGAGGCCACCCCCGACGAGGTGCTGGAGTGCGTCACCGACAGCGGCGGCCTGACCGGTCTCGAAGGCCGGACCACACCGCTGTGCGATCCCCGGCTGAACCTGGACCAGGCGCTCGAAGTGGTGTCCGCCTGGCGCGGCTGAGACACAGAGCCGGTCGACGCACCGGTCGGACGCACCGGTCGGCGCACCGGTCGACGCACCGGTCAGCGCTCCGGCACCACGACGGCGGCGAGGAGCAGCCCCCCGGTGGCCGACCAGCGCCCCTCGAAGAGGGTGAGGGCGGACGCCCCCCGTTCGGTGACCTCAGCACGGAAGGTCCCGGCCGACCAGTCGAAGGCGACCGACGCGTCCCCGAAGCCCAGCCGACGACGTGTCATCGGGAACCACGCCTTGTACACGGCCTCCTTCGCGCAGAACAACAGCCGGTCCCAGTGCACCTGGGGGCACACGGCGGCGAGGGCGGACAGCCGCTCCCGCTCCTCGGGGCGGGCGACGGCACCCAGGACCCGCCCGGGCAGCGCCTCATGGGGCTCGGCGTCGATCCCCACGGCCCGTACCTCCGCACTGCGCGCCACCACCGCCGCCCGGTACCCGGCACTGTGCGTCATGCTCCCGACCACCCCGCGCGGCCAGGCCGGCGCCCCGCGCTCGCCGGGCAGCACCGCTACGGGCGGTTCGCCGAGCTCGGCCAGGGCCCGCCGGGCGCAGTGCCGGACCGTGGCGAACTCCCGCCGCCGCCCTTCGTGGCGGGCCGCCCCGAGGGCCGCCAACTCCTCGGGGTACAGGGTGGATTCGGGTACGTCGGCAAAGCTTTCGGCGCACACCACAGTGGTCGGCAGGATCATTTCGAGCACCTCGGGACCCTAACGACCGGAACGGTTCTTCCGCCATTTCTGCCCATCCGTCCGACTGCTAGCGTGAGTCGGGACCAGCACGTGCACGCGAACGAAACGCAGAAGTTCGTTCACCGAGGGGGATGTCCGCTATGACCAGCGGTATTGATGACGTGTCGACCGCCATGGGTGTGACCGCGACGGGCTCGGCGAAGCGGCCGCCGGGTCTGCGCCTGCCCGCGGTGGTCCAGACCCTGCTGTTCGCCCAGTACCGGCACCGGCTGTTTCCGCTGCTCCGCCGCAAGCACGGGGACATCTTCACCCTCCGGCTCACCACTCCGACCCGCCATCTGGTGATCCTCACCAAGCAGGAGGACATCAAGACCGTCTTCGGCGGTCCGGTGGACGTCCTGCACGCGGGCGAGGGCAACGCGATCATGGGACCGGCTCTCGGTGACCACTCGGTGCTCCTCACCGACGAGGGCGAGCACCGCAGGTCCCGGCGGCTGCTGATGCCCGCCTTCACCGGCGCCGCGCTGGCCGGCTACCAGGAGATGGTCGGCGAACTGACCAGGGCGGAGGTGGAGAGCTGGCCCGAGGAGACCGTCTTCAGCTCCCACGAGAGGATGCAGGCCCTGACCCTGGAGGTGATTCTCCAGGTGGTGTTCGGGGTGACCGACGAAGCCAGGCTGAAGCGGATGCGCCCGCTCGTGCGCGGCATCGCGGACATCGGCCCGGTCACCCTGCTGGGGCTCCCCTACCCGCTGCTGCGGCGCTTCGGGCCGTGGCGCCACCACGTCAACCTCCAGCGGGGGCTGGACGAGCTGCTGTACGCGGAGATCACCGACCGGCGCCGCGCCGCCGACCTGCACAGCCGGACCGACGTGCTGTCACGCCTGCTCCAGGCGGCGGAGAAGGAGGAGGGCGGCGGCTTCAGCGACGCGGAACTGCGCGACCAGCTCATCACGCTGCTCCTCGCCGGGCACGAGACCACGGCCACGGGTCTGGCCTGGGCCCTGCACGAGCTGGTCCGCGAGCCCGAGCAGCTGCGCCGGGCGCAGCGGGCCGCGGACGAGGGCGACGACGCCTATCTCACGGCCGTGGCCAAGGAGGCGCTGCGGCTCAAGCCCGTGGTGTACGAGGTGGCCAGGCAGCTGACGAAGCCGCTCACGGTCGGCGGCTACCGGCTGCCCGCCGGAGCCACGGTGATGCCGGCCATCGGGATGGTGCAGTCGGACCCGGAGTACCACCACCAGCCGGACGAGTTCCGTCCCGAGCGCTTCCTCGACGGCCAGCCGCCGGCCAACACCTGGATACCGTTCGGCGGTGGGGCCCGCCGCTGCATCGGTGCCGGTTTCGCGCTGCTGGAGGCGACGGTGGCGCTGCGCGAGGTGCTCGTACGGTACGAGATCCGGCCCGACCGGCCCGCCCCGGAGGAGCAGAAGGCCCACCACGTCACGCTGATCCCCTCCCGGGGTGCGCGTCTGGTGGTGAGCCGGCGGCGCTGACGCCGCCGGGGCGACGGAGACGACCGAGGCCGCGGCTGCCCCGTACGGGGCGGCCGCGGCCTCGGTCGTTGGTGTCAGCGACAGTGACAGTGCCAGTTCAGCGGGCGAGTTCCGCCAAGACCGGCAGCCGCCCCGTGAGGTACCGCTCCCGGCACAGGGCGCGCTGGACCTTGCCGGAGGAGGTGCGCGGTATCGCGCCCTTGTCCAGGGCCACCACCTTGTCGGGGGCGTGGCCGAGGTGCTCGCGCAGCCGCTTCATCACCAGGTGCGCCAGCTCCGCGTGGTTCTCGAAGCCCTTCGCGGTCTCGAAGGCCACGATCATCCGCTCCGTGTCCGGCACCGCGAACGCCGCGCACACGGGCCGTACGCCGTCCACCTTGGCGGCGACGTGCTCGTAGTCCTCGGGGTACAGGTTGCGGCCCGAGACGATGATCATGTCCTTGACGCGGCCGCAGACCACCAGGCCTCCGTCCTGCGTCCGGTAGCCGAGGTCGCCGGTGCGCAGCCAGCCGTCGCGCAGGACGGCCGCGGTCGCCTCGGGGTCCTCCCAGTAGCCCTGCATCAGGGAGGGGCTGTTCACGCAGATCTCGCCGACCTGCCGCTCGCCCTGCGGCGTGCCGTCCTCGTCCCTGATCTCGATCCGGACTCCGGGAACCGGGGGGCCGCAGACCGCCAGCGCGCGGGCGTCGGGGGCGTCGGCGGGCACCGGGCGGGCGACCGCGCCCGCCTGCAGGCCCTCCCGGGACACGTGGTCCCAGACCAGCGGCCGGGTGGCCTCGCCCATGGCGACGGCCAGGGTCGCCTCGGCCAGCCCGTACATCGGGGTCATCGCCTGCGGCCGGAGCCCGTAGGCGGCGCCGGCCTCCACGAACTGTTCGAGGGTGGCGGCGCGGATCGGCTCCGCGCCGTCCCCGCACACCTCCAGGGCGGACAGGTCCAGTGCGCGCGGGCGCAGCCGCATGCCCTGCGCGGCGAGTCCGTAGGCGAAGTTCGGAGCGACCGTACTGGTGGCCTTGAACCGGGACAGGGCGTCGACCCAGGAGTCCGGCCGGGCCAGGAAGTCCTCCGGCGGCTGCAGCACCAGCTTGATCCGGTAGGCCATGCCGGAGAGCACGGAGATCAGGCCCATGTCGTGGTAGAGCGGCAGCCAGCTCACGTGCACGCTGCGGTCCCGCTCCAGCTCCAGCCGCTCACAGCAGACGGCGGCGTTGGTGAGCATCTGCCGGTGGGTGAGGGCGACCGCCCGGGGCAGACCGGTGGTGCCCGAGGTGAACTGCAGGTACGCGAGGTCCTCGGGTCGGGTCTGGACCGGCCCGCTGATCTCCTCGCGTTCCGCGGCCAGTTCACCGCAGGTCAGCACGGGCCGGTCGCCGGTGATGCGGCCGGTCACGAAGTCACCGAAGGCATCGGCGACGACCACGCAGCGCGCGTCCACGTGGTCGAGCCGGCGGTTGATCTCGGCGACGAATTCCGGCAGGTCCGACAGCCGGTGCGGCAGCGGCAGGATGACGGGCACGGCGCCCGCCCGCCAGACACCGAACAGGCTGAGCAGGAAGCCCGGCGAGGTGGAGGAGACGATGGCGACGCGGTCTCCCTTGACCACGCCCGCCCTGGCCAGCCCGCCGGCCACCCGCCGGGCGCCGGCGGCCAGCAGCGCGTACGGCAGCGGGGTCTGGTCGAGCTGCCGGTTCACCACGGTGATGCCGCGCGCGGTGGTCGCGGCGAGCTCCAGCACCTCGGGCACGGTCACCGCGCCGAACATCTCCTCGGGACGCGGATGGTCCATGATCTTCTCTTCCCCGTTCATGCGGCGCTCCGCGCCAGCGTGTGCAGTTCTTCGATGAAGCGGTCGGCCAGGGCCCGGATGGTCGTTTCCGTGTGCAGGTTGGCGCTGTACGTCCACACCAGCCGCAGGGTGCCGTCCGAGACCATCGCCATCAGGTCGAGCGTCCTGGTGCGGTGGCCGAGGTCGCTGCGGTGGTGGCCGAACGAGTCGACCACCGGGCGGGCGTCGCCGGTGAAGTACTCGCTGACGTCGCCCCAGTAGTTGAACCCGATCTCCGGTACCGGAACCTCGGCCATCCGGGCCCGGACCGCGGGGTCGGGGTGCAGGTACCGCAGCAGGCCGTAGCCGACTCCGTGGTGGGGCATCTTCCGCACCTGTTCGCGCACCGAGGCGAGGTCGCCCGGGCGCAGGGCCAGCGGCGACAGGGTGGAGAACCGGGCGACCGTGCGGGAGATGTCCAGCGAGCCGAAGGCCCGCTGGCGGCCGTGCCCCTCCACCTCGACGAGCAGTTCCGGCTGGCCCGTCCAGTCGGTCACGGTCCGGGCCAGCGCGGTCAGCAGGACCTCGCGGATCTCGGCACCCTGCCGGCGCGGCAGCCCGGTCACCACCGCGGCGGCGGTTTCGCCGGTCACTTCGGTGAAGTGGCGGACGGCGGAGGCCTGCGTGTTGGCGCCGAGGCGGTGGTCGACGGGCAGCGGTGCGGGCGGGAGATCGGCGAGCCTGCTCCAGTACGGGAGTTCGGCCTCGACCTCCTGGCTCGCCGCATGGGCGTGGAGCTGCGCCGCGGCCTGCGGCAGCGAGGCCGTCTTGGGCGGCAGGACCGGTGCGTCGCCCCGCTCGATGGCGAAGTAGGCGGTGCGCAGGTCCTCGTAGAACACCCTGGAGGAGTAGTAGTCCATGACCAGCCAGTGGGCGCTGACGAGGAGCCGGGGGCCCCGCCGCGGGCCGAGGTCGAACTGGGTGAGCTGGACGGTCATGCCCTCGGCCAGGTCGAGCCGGCCGTTGCGGAGCGCGACGTACCGGGCGATCTCCGCCTCGACGTCGGCGTCGGCGACCTCGCCGAGGTCGACCTCCGTGACCCTGGACCCGTCCAACGGCCGCACGCCGGGAAGTTCCGCGTACGGGCCCTGCTCGTCGGTGCGGAACCTGGCGCGCAGTCCGTCGTGGTGGGCCAGCACGGTGGCGAGGGCCTCCCGCAGCGCCTGCGGTTCCAGCCGCCGGTCCAGTTCGAAGACCGGCCACATGCCGTTCCAGTGGTCGGCCGCGGCGAAGTCCTGCTCGAAGAACCAGAGCTGGCTCGGCGACAGGCCGGCCCGCCCGGTGATCTCCGTCTGGTCCGCCGCGGCCGCCGGCCGGTCCGTCGCGAGTTCGGCCTGCCCGGCGACGGTCGGATGGGCGAAGAAGTCCGCGAGGCTGAGGTGGAGGCATTGTTCGGCGGCCTTGGCCACGACGCGTACGCCCAGGAGGGAATCCCCGCCGAGCGCGTAGAAGTTGTCGTGGCGGCCGATCCTCCGCACCGGGAGTACGGAGGCCCAGGCGCGGGCCAGGGTCTCCTCCGCCGGGGTCGCGGGCGGCTCGTCTCCCGGTGCGGTGGCCTCCGGCACCGGCAGCGCGCGCCGGTCGAGCTTTCCGTTGGCGCTCATCGGCAGCCGGTCCAGGGTCACGACGACCGAGGGGACCATGTACGAGGGGAGCTTGGCGGCGAGGTGCGTGCGCAGCTCGTCGTCCGCGAAGGCGGCGCCGGTCTCGGGTACGGCGTAGGCGATCAGCCGCCGGGCGTCCTGGGCCACGACGACCGCCGTCCGCACCCCCGGGTGGCCGCTGAGCACGGCCTCGATCTCGCCCAGCTCGATCCGGTGGCCGCCGATCTTGACCTGGAAGTCGTCCCGGCCGAGGAGTTCGAGGGTGCCGTCGGGCCGGTAGCGGCCGAGGTCGCCCGTCCGGTAGAGGCGCTCGCCGGTGACCGGGTGGACGACGAACTGCGCCGCGGTGCGCTCGGGGTCGCGCCAGTACCCCTGGGCCACTCCCACGCCCCCGATGTGAAGGTCACCGGTGACGTGGTCCGGCTTGTCGGTGAGATCGGCGTCCAGGACATGGAAGGTCTGATTCCGCAAGGGGGTGCCGTACGGAATGCTGTGCCACGAGGGATCGATGCGGTCGATCGGGTGCCAGATCGACCAGATCGCCGCCTCGGTCGCGCCGCCGAGGCTGATCAGCTCCGGCGCGCCGGGGGCGATGGCCCGGACCCGGCCGGGCAGGGTCAGCGGGATCCAGTCGCCGCTGAGCAGAGCCGTCCGCAGCGATCGCGGGAACGCGGCGTCCTGCTGCTCGCAGTGCTCCACCAGCAGCTCGAGCAACGGAGGGACGGTGTTCCACAGAGTCACCCGGTGCTCGTCCGCCAGCGCGGCCCAGCGGCCGGGGTCGCGGTCCTCGCCGGGCGCGGGCAGCACCAGCGCTCCACCGGCTCCGAGCACGCCGAAGACGTCGTACACGGACAGGTCGAAGCTCAGCGAGGACAGGGCGAGGACCCGGTCCTCGCGGCCGACGGCGAAGCGGGTGCTGATGTCGTCGACCGTGTTCACCGCGGCACGATGACTGATCATCACGCCCTTGGGGCGGCCGGTCGATCCCGAGGTGAAGATGACGTACGCGAGGTCGTCGGGGCCGGTGTCCGGCGCCGGGGCCGGTCCGTCCGGCACGTCCTGCCAGGGCTGGGTGTCCACGACCAGGGCGGTGACGCCCGCCGGGACGTACGCTCCGGGCTGGGTGAGGGCCACCGTCACCTCGCCCGCCCCGATCAGCTGGTCGACGCGCTCCCGCGGCAGGCCCGCGTCCACCGGCAGGTAGGCCGCGCCGGAGCGGAGCACTCCCAGTACGGCGGGGACCTGCTGCCATCCCTTGTGCATGAGGACGGCGACCAGCGTGTTGGGCGCCACGCCCAGCGCGCGCAGCCGGTGGGCGATCTGGTCGGCGCGGCGGTCGAGTTCGCCGTAGGTGAGCGTGCCGTCGGCCGTGATCACGGCCGGCGCGCCGGGGTGCGCGGCGGCTTGCCGGCCGACGGCGGCGTGCAGGAGCTCGTCCGGCAGCGGGCCGGCGGTGTCGTTCACAGCGGCGCGCACGGCGAGCTGCTTCGACGGCGGGGTGACCGGGGAGGGCGTCTCCTGCTCCGCGATGCGCTCGACCAGGTCGAGGTAGGCGGCGAACATGTCGTCGAGCACGCCCTCGGGGAACATCTCCTCCACGGCGTCCCAGCTGATCAGCAGGTCGCTGCCGCGGGCCACGACCTGGTTGTCCAGGTAGACCTGCGGCGTCTGCGAGAGGGCGTACGCGGTCTCGAAGACCATGCCTTCGAGGGAGCCGAGGCTGTCCTGCTCGCGCAGGAGGCTGGTGAAGACGACTGGCATCCGCGCCTGCGTGCCGTCGCCGCGGCGGCCCAGCTCGCGCTGCACCTCGACACCGCTGAACCGGGCGTGGGCCAGGTCCTGGCGCAGCTGCGTCTGGATCCGGCCCGCGGCCGTCGCCAGGTCCCGGGCGCCGCCGAGATCGCACTCCAGCAGGATCGTGCTGGTGAAGTCGCCGATCAGCCGGTCGATGTCGGCGTGCCAGGCCGGGCGGTCGGCGAGCGTGAGATTGAGGGTGAACCGGGACGTGCGGCTCCAGGTGCGCAGCACCTGCGCGTACGCGGCGCACAGCAGCACGGAGGGGGTGACGCCCAGGGCGTTCGCGCGGTCCCTGATCTGCCGCCACACCCGGCCGGGCACGCGGCGCTCGCGGCGCACGAAGGCGGGGGCCTGGGCGTCGGCGACGCTCCGGACGGGCAGCTCGGGAGCCGGCGGCAGCGCATCGGCGCGGTCGGTCCAGTAGGCGCGGGCCAGCTCGTAGCCGGGCTGCGTACGGTGTGCGGCTACGGCTTCGAGGTAGTCGCGGAAGGTCGGCTCGGGGGCCGGGCCGAGGGATTCGGGGTCGAGGACGAGGCGTATCCACTCGGCCAGCAGCACCTGGATGCTGCCGGCGTCGACGAACAGCAGGTCGATGCTGATGTGGAGGCGCAGCCGGCCGGCTTCCAGCTGGTGGCTGCGGATGTCGTACAGGGGCCAGGTGTGCGGGTCGAAGACCTGGGCGGCCATCTCCTCGCGTGTCTCCTCCAGGCGACATCGGCGGTCGGCCTCCGGGAGCCCGCTCAGGTCGCCGTGGCGCAGGGGGTAGTACGGCACCTCGCGCGCCACCTGCTGGCGGCCGTCGGGCAGCAGGGCCGCCCGCAGCATGCCGTGGCGGCCGATCAGGGTGTTGAACGCCTCCTCGACGCGTTCGCGGTCCGCCGCGAACAGATCCACTTCGACGTAGAAGTGGGCGGAGCGCCCGCCGAGGTCGAATCCCCGGCTGCCCAGCCAGTACGCCTGCTGGACGTCGGTCAGGTCGAAGGGCTCGTGGTCGCGCTCGGGTGCCGGAACCAGCTGCGGGACCGACCCGCCGTCCGTACCATGGTTGAGCAGCGCCTCCGCGAGCGTTTCGAGCGTGCAGTGGCCGAAGAACATCTCCAGCGGAAGGTCGACGGTGCACGCGGTGTCGATCGCGGACTTGAACCGTACGGCGTCCAAGGAGTCGAGGAACAAAGGCTCCTGCGGATCGACCCAGCGGTCGTAGTCGCTGTTGACCCCCGCCAGCAGGTCTCGGATCTGGTGCAGGCGCCCGTCCTGGTCGGGAGTGGGCGCAGCGGATATCTCGGACATCAATCCCCCGTATCAACCAGCCAGTCATGCTGGTTCAGCGTGTTATTGCGATGTGGCCTGCGCATCGGCAACCTTGCGCAGATAGGCGTAGATGCCGCCCTTCCGGGCGATCCAGGCGGTAAGGCGGGGAGAGAGGGCGCTGACCACGTCGGCGACCTTCTCCATGACGGGAGCCACGGTGATCTCCACCTTGTTCTCCCTGACGCACTTCAGCACGGCGTGCGCGACGTCGTCGGGCCCGACCCGGCCGAGCAGCGGCGGGCGCCGGCCGGCCTGCCAGCCGGCGGAGATGCCGACGTCGGCGATCAGTGTGGGATACACGGCCGACACCCCCACCCCGGTCCCCCGCAGCTCCTCGCGCAGCGACCAGGTGAAGCCGACCAGACCGTGCTTGGCCGAGGAGTTGATCGTGGCGTACGGATAGGCCGTACGTCCGCCCACGGAACCGATGTTGACCACGTGCCCGCGCCCGGCTTCGAGCATGTGCGGCAGCACCAGCCTGGTCATCGCCTCGGCACCGAAGAGGTTCACCAGCAGGACTCTTCTGATGCTCTCGACCGAGGCGTCCTGGAACCGGGTGATGTGCTCGATGCCGGCGTTGTTGACCAGCAGCCCGGGCGGCCCCAGTTCACGGCAGACGGTTTCGACGATCCGCCGCTGCGCCTCCTCGTCGGAAACATCGGCGGGCACCACGAGCGGCTTGGGACCGTACGCTCCGATCCTGTCCGCGGTGGCCCGCAGGCCCTCCTCCGAGCGGGCGACGAGTGCCAGCCGGACACCGGCCTTCGCCAAGTGCTCGGCGATGTGCGGGCCGACACCGCGCGACGCCCCGGTGACGATTCCCACGACATTGTTCAGTTCGCGCACGACCATCGTCCTTTGCCGAGTGGGACAGAGTTATCGAGACGGCTGCGGAGCAGCACGCCTGCCGGACAGCATGTGGATCACGACCGCGACACAGCACAGCAGTGCTCCGGTCAGCGCCACCGCGGCGATGCCGACGTGATCCAGCACGGCACCGCCGACGACCCCGGACAGGCCGATGCCCAGGTACAGGGCCGACGCGTTGAGCGCGAGCAGCAGACCGCCGGCGCCCGGGGAGAGTTCGAGCAGTCGGCGCTGCACCGGCGGGTTGAACGCCCAGCTCGATACGCCCCACACGAACAGCAGCGCGGCGGCGATCGCGGTGCTGTGCACCACGGACAGCGCCGACAGCGCGAGCACGCTGCCGGACACGGCCACCAGCAGCGGCATCCGGTAGCCGTACCGGTCGGCCGCGACACCGCCGATGACGTTGCCGATGGCACCGCCGATCCCGTAGCCGAACAGCAGCAGGCTCAGCCCGGTGCCGTGCGCTCCGACGGTGTCGGCCAGCACCGGGGCCGCGTACGTGTAGACGGTGAACACCCCGAGGCTGGCGGCCAGGGTGATCCCGAGGACGGTGACCACCCGGGCGTCCGAGGCGGCCTCGACGCGCCGGCGCAGCGTCACCCTCGGGGGCGCCGCGACGTGGGGCACGGCCACCGCGACGGCCACCGCGGCGAGCGCGCAGAATCCGGCGACCAGCCAGAAGACGCCCCGGTAGCCGAGGGGGCCGACGAGCAGCGTTCCGGCGGGGACACCGACGATGGTGGCCGTGACCAGTCCGCCGAACACCCAGGCCGCCGCGCGCGCCCTGCGTTCCGGCCCGCTCAGCTCGGCGGCGACCGCGGTGGCCGCCGGGGTGAACACCGCCGCGCCCACGGCCGTGAGGATCCGGGCGGCCATCAGGACGCCGAAGTCCGTCGCCAGCGCGGCCAGCGCGTTGCCGGCCGCGGCGACCAGCAGGGCGGCGATGATCAGCGGGCGGCGGCGCCACCCGCCCAGGGCCACGGCCAGCAGCGGGGAGCCGATCGCGTACGCCACGGCGAAGGAGGTGGTCAGCAGCCCCGCCGTGGACAGCGAGACGGACAGCTCCTCGCTCAGCTGTGGCAGCACGCCGGTGACGACGTAGCCGCTCGTCCCCACTGCGAACGCCCCGAGCGCGAGCGTCGAGATCTTGCCCAACACGAAAAGAACCCCCTGCCCCCGGCTGGTCAGTGCCGAATGTGATCATGGCACGGGTCGCGGAGACCGCGCGAACCGGAGTCGGAACCACACTCCCACAACGGAAGTTGCAGGCCAACGGCGGATCTGCGCCAAGATCGCCCGAATCCGGCCCGGACATGCGTGAACCGCCCACCGCGGAACAACCCTCGCGGCGGGCGGATCACTTGGCCGGCGCGGCGGCCGGATCAGTCCTGGCCGGCGGCCGGCGGATTCGCATCGGCTACGCCCAGCCGCCGGGCCTTCTCGATGTCGGCGGCGGAGGGCTTGACCCGCGTGAACTCGTCGTGGCCGACCACCGTGGACCTCCACTGGTTGGCGGCGGTGGTGCCGGAGGTCAGCAGCCACTGGGTCACGATCCGCTCCTGGCCGCCGCCGACGTACTGGCCGCTCCACGTGGCGACGGAGTGGGCGTTGCGGTAGGCGTTGCGGTAGGCGACCGTCCAGCCGATGGCGGTGCCGCTGCCGTCGGCGGCGGGCGCGCTGTCGTAGCGGCCGGTCATCACGTACTGGTTCTCGGCGTTGCCGACCGCGGACTCATACGTTCCGACGAACCCGCCGTTCGCGGCCCTGGTCACGACCATGGTCGAGCCGAGCTGGTTGTACCAGGTCCCGACGATGGCCGGGCGGGCGGTCGTCCCGGACCCGGCTTCCGCGGTGTCGGCCGCCACGGGCCCCCGGGTGTCCGCGGAAGCGCTCGCGGACACGGTGACGAAGGTCAGGAGCGTGGCGCAGAGCGCGATGGAGACATGGCGTAAACGCGTCATGAGATGGATCCCCCTGTGAAGGTCGAAGGCCCTTTCGGGCGGCAGCGTAGTGTTCCGCCCGCCCTTTTGTCCGGACCTTCGAACCGAAAACCGAACTCCGTCCTTCGAAGCCCGGATGCCGCGACACCCGCGCGCCACCTCCGCGCCACCGGCGCCACACCGCCCGCATGGATGCTCTTCATCAGCAAAGACCGCAGGGCATCGGAGGAGGTGAATGCAATGAAGGTTTACACCAAGCCGGAGGCCAAGAAGGTCGACCAGGGCACGATCGTCGCTTCCGTTCGATAGCGATGACGACATGCCACGCCTCCCCACGGGAGGCGTGGCATGTTCCGCTCCACCGCCCCAGAGACAGAGGAATCGGAAGCCACATGTGCGGAATTGCCGGATTCGCTCACACCGACGGAAGCGCCCTCGCGGGGTCGGCCGACCAGATTCTGCGCGACATGGCCCGTGCGCTGCGTCCCCGTGGCCCCGACGACATGCAGTTCCATCACACGGACCCGGCCTGCATGTCCTTCACCCGGCTCGCACTGATCGACCCCGAGGGCGGACGCCAGCCCTTCATCAGCGAGGACGGGAATGTGATCCTCGCCTGCAACGGCGAGATCTACAACTACCGTGAGCTGCGCCGCAACCTCGCGGGCCGGGCGGCGTTCCGCAGCGAGTCCGACTGCGAGGTGCTGCTCCACCTCTACCTGGAGAAGGGCATCGACTTCCTGGACGACGTCCGGGGCATGTTCGGCATCGCGGTCATCGACCTGCGTGAGCAGCGTCTGCTGCTGGCCCGGGACCGGCTCGGCATCAAGCCGCTCTTCGTCCACCGCCGCCGCGGCAGCGTGCTGTTCGGTTCGGAGGTCAAGGCGCTCTTCGCCCACCCCGACTGCCCGCGCGAGGTCGACTGGGCGGGCGCGCTCGCCGACCAGGCACTGAGCGCCGCCCCCGTCATGGTCGACGAGGAGCCCGTGACCTGGTTCAAGGACGTGGACCACGTCCCGGCCGGCGCCATCATGAACATCAGCCTGCGCGACGGTGCGACCCGCGTGCACCGCTACTGGGAGCTGCCCGAGCCGGCCGAGGCGGGCGACCTCCCCGAGAGCTTCTTCGTGCAGAGCATGGGCGACCTGCTCGCGTCGTCGGTCCGCGAGTGCCTGAACGCCGACGCCGAGATCGGTGTCTTCCTCAGCGGCGGCCTGGACTCGGCGGCCATCAGCGCCCTGTCCGCCCACACCGACCTGCACACCTTCTCCGCCCTGACCGGCAGCACGGTGGTCAACAAGGACGCCCAGTACGCCCAGGAGACCGCGGGCCTACTCGGACTCCCCCACCACCAAGTGGTCTTCGGCGCGGACCGGGTCCCGTCCCCGAGCGAGTGGCGCCGCCTGCTGTGGCTGATGGAGACGCCGCAGTGCGGGCCGGAGCAGTTCTACAAGAGCGAGATGTACCGGTTCGCCCGCGCCGAGCGGCCCGGCCTCAAGGCGATGCTGCTGGGCTCCGGAGCCGACGAGTTCAGCGGCGGCTACAGCGTCGCCCTCTCGGGTGGCGGCGACTGGGACGACTTCGACGGCAACCTGCGCACGCTGGCCCGCCGCAAGGCGCTCGGCGCCCAGTCCCCCGTGTCCATCTGGTGGGAGGGGACCGATCTGCCGCTGCTCAGCGACGCCGCGGTGGACGCGTACGCGCCGGGAGCGGTGGACGATCCGTACGGCTCCTACCTGGCGTGGAAGTTCCGCGACATGCAGCAGTACAACTTCTGGGTCGAGGACCGCACCGCCTCCGGCAACGGGGTCGAGGCCCGGGTCCCCTTCCTGGACCACCGCATCATCGAGCTGCTGGCGAGCGTGCCCCGCGCCTACCGCAAGCGGCTGTTCTGGAACAAGCAGATCATCCGCGAAGCCGTCAGCGACATCCTGCCGGGCGAGGTGACCAGCCGCCCCAAGCTCGCCTTCTACGAGGGCGAGGGCGTCCGGCACACCCACCGGACGTTCACCCGCATGCTGGCGGGGGGCGGTGACGAACTGGTCGAGGAGGCACTCTCCTCGCCGCGCGCCGCGCAGTACCTCGACAAGGCCAACGTCCGCCGGACGCTGCGCAGGCTGGAGAAGGACCAGGACTCCGGCCACGTGGAGCTGCTGCTGCGGGTCGTCAACCTGGGCCTGCTCGACCTGATGACGGTCGATCCGCCCGGCAGCCGTCCGGCTCCCGGCCCCGCACCGTACGAGCTGCGCGTGAACGATTTCGAAGGCCCGGAAATCCAGGAGCTGTTCCCGCAGACCCGGATCGAGGGCGTCAGCGTCCTGCGGCTGGCCGACGGGGTCCTCGTCCTGGACGACTCGCCCGAGGCGAAGACCTCGTACGTCGTGATCGACGGCACGCTGCGCTTCACCATCGACCAGATCACCCACGGGGACTGGCTGCGGCTGCTGCGCGCCTTCGACGGAGTGCGGCCACTGGACTCGGCGGTCGCCGAGGCCGGCTGCGCCCTGGAGGAGATGCGGCCGCTGCTCGACGAATCCCTCGAAGCCGGTCTGCTGGAACTGGTCCCGGCGCGGTGAGCGCCACGAACTGAGCCGCGGGTGCGGCTCGGCCCCCTACAGGTACCGGCATCCGGATGTGGATGTGGATGTGCGGAAGTAATCACGAGTAACCACGAGTGAGGTCAACCCGATGACAGCCCATCTCTACTGGGACGAGGTCTGGCGTACCGACAGCGGACGAGCGGACTGGTCGCGGCCACACCCCTGGGTCGTGGACGAGGCCGCCCGGCTGCGGGCGCTGGGCGCCAAGGACGTACTGGACCTTGGCTGCGGTGTTGGCCGGCACGCCCTCTTCTACGCGGAGCAGGGTTTCGTCAGCTCGGCCACCGACCGCAGTCCCGAAGCCGTCCGCGTCGGTCTCGACGAGAGCGCCCGACGCGGTGTGAACATCGCCTTCGAGGTGGCCGACTTCACGGAACTGCCCTACGAGGACGCGAGCTTCGACCTCGTCCTGGCGTTCAACGTGGTCTACCACAACGACGAGGCCGGCCTGGCCAGGGTGCTGGCCGAGGTCCGCCGGGTGCTGCGCCCGGGCGGCGTCTACCAGTGCACGATGCTCTCCAAGCGCAACGGGGAGTACGGGCGCGGGGACGAGGTCAGCCCCAACACCTTCTGCCAGCCCGGGGCGACGGACGACAAGGTCCACCCGCACATGTACGCCGACGCCGCCGACCTGGTCCGCCTGCACGAGGGATTCCGTCTGCTCAGCGCCGTCGATGCCGAGCACGCGAAGCCCGGCTCCTTCCACTGGCACTGCGTCTTCGAAACGCCCGGACAGGAGGTGGCGGGCACCCGTCACGGACGGTTCGCGCAGAGGGCTGGGGAATGATGCCGAAAGCGGCGCGACTGCGCGAGTTGCTGGAGCGCGAGGAGATAGCCCGGATCGTCGGGTCCCGGGACGCGCTCACCGCACTGCTGGTGGAGGAGGCCGGCTTCGACGGGCTGTGGGCGTCGAGCTTCGAGATCTCGGCCTCCCGGGCCCTGCCCGACCTCGGCCTGCTGACCATGGCCGAACTGCTGGAGGCTTCCTCCCACGTCAACGAGGCCACTTCGCTGCCCCTGCTGGCGGACTGCGACACCGGATTCGGCGGCAAGATCAACGTCGTTCGTACGGTCCAGCGGTTCGAGGCGGCGGGCATCGCGGGCGTCTGCTTCGAGGACAAGGTCTTCCCCAAACGCAACAGCTTCCTCGTCGGCGGGCAGAACCTGGAGGACGCGGAGGAGTTCGCCGGACGGATCGAGGCCGGAGCGCGCGCCCGGCGCAGCGAGGACTTCACCCTGGTCGCCCGGACCGAGGCGCTGATCGCGGGCCAGGGTCTGGACGAGGCGCTGCGCCGTGCCCACCTGTACGCGGACGCCGGCGCCGACGCGATCCTGATCCACTCCAAGAAGCCGACGCCGGCCGAGATCATGGAGTTCCTGCACGCGTGGCAGGCCCGTACCCCCGTGGTGGTGGTCCCCACGACCTACCCGCACTGGGACCTCGCGGAGGCGCAGGAGGCCGGTGTGTCGATGGTGATCTACGCCAACCACGCGCTGCGCGCCTCGGTCGCGGCGATGCGCGACGTCCTCGGCGAGATCCACCTCCAGGGCGGTACCGGCGGGGTCGAGGACGGGATCGCCCCGATGAAGGAGCTGTTCGGGCTGACGGGCGTCGCGAAGTGGGAGGGGTGGAGCGCGTGATCAGCGCCGAGTTCTTCTGCGCGGAGCTGGACCGCCGCGGTTTCGGGTTCTTCAGCGGGGTGCCCTGTTCCTTCCTCAAAGGGCCGTTCGCGCTGCTCGAACAGCGCGGCAGTTACGTTCCGGCACCCAACGAGGGCATCGCCCTGTCGATGGCGGCGGGCGCCGAACTCGGCGGCACGAAGGCCGTGGTGCTGGCCCAGAACTCCGGACTGGGCAATCTGCTCGACCCGTTGACCTCGCTCGTCATGGCCTACGAGATCCCGCTGCTGCTCTTCGTCAGCCTGCGCGGCTGGCCGGACGCGGCGGACGACGAGCCGCACCATGCCGCCATGGGCGCGGCGACCCTCGGCGTACTGCGATCCGTAGGGGTCGAGCACGGCATTCTGGAGCCCACCGAGGCGAGTCTGAGGGCGCTCCTGGACCGGGCCGCGCGGGAGCGTGCCGAACGCCGCTCCTTCGTCGTGCTGGTCCCGGCCGCCACGGTGGACACCTGCGCCGTGCCCGCCGCGCCCGCCGCGCCCGAAGAGTCGCCGATGACCCGGCAGGAGGCCGTGGAGGCGGTCGCCGGACATCTGGACGGCGCGCTGGTCTACAGCACCACCGGCATGATCAGCCGTGAGCTCTTCGGCGTACGGGACCGCGCGCGCACCTTCTACATGCAGGGCTCCATGGGGCATGCCATCGGCCTGGGGCTGGGCACCGCGCTGAACCGCCCCGACCAGCGGGTCGTCGTGCTGGACGGGGACGGGGCGGCCCTGATGCACATGGGCGGGCTGGCCCTGGTCGGCGAGCGGCGCCCGGCGAACCTGACGCACCTGGTGCTCGACAACGGGGTCTACGACTCCACGGGGGGACAGCGCACCCGGGACACCGCGATGCGCTGGGACGAGCTGGCGCTGGCGGCCGGGTACCGCAGCGGGCGGATCTGCCGTACCGCCAAGGAGGCCGACGCCCATCTCGCGGAGATCGCGGACCTGCCCGGCCCGCACCTGGTGGCGCTGAACATCGGCCGCGGCGGACCCACTCCGCCGCGGGTAACCTCGGCGCACACCAACGCCGAGGTCAGGGCTCGCTTCCAGGCCGCGGCGGCCGATACGTCGAAGGGCCTCAAGTGACCGTCATCGCTCATGTCAGCGACCTCCACCTCGACTTGGGGGAGCGGGCGACCCGGCGCGCCGAGCGGGTGCTGACCTACCTCCGGGAGATCCCCGGTCCCGTGGACGCGGTTCTGGTCAGCGGTGACATCGCCGACCACGGGACCGCGGAGGAGTACGAGCAGGCGCGGGCGCTGCTCGACCTGCCGTGGCCGGTGCTGGTCCTGCCGGGCAATCACGACAAGCGGGCTCCGTTCCGGGCGGGGCTGCTCGGCGGGACGGCCGAAAGCTCCGAGGACGCCCAGAACGCCGACGACGAGCTGAACCGGATCGTGCGGCTGCCCCAGGGCGTCTTCGTGCTCTGCGACTCGACGATTCCGGGCAGCGACGAGGGCGAGCTCAGCGACCGTACCCTCCAGTGGCTCAAGGACGCGCTGGCCGGCGAGGCGGGGCCGGAGTCCGGCCTGCCGGTCTTCGTCTGCTTCCACCACCCGCCGGTCGAGCTGCACACCCCGTACGTGGACCGGGTCCGGCAGTTCCGCGAGGAGCGGCTGGCGGCCGTACTGGCCGGCCACCCGCAGGTGGTGGCGCTGCTCTGCGGCCACGCCCATGTGGCGGCGGCCACCACCTTCGCGGGGCTGCCGCTGCTGGTCGGCCCGGGTGTCGCCTCCACCGTTCCGCTGCCGCTGGAGGGGAGGGACGCCGTGGACTACGACCTGGCCCCCGCGCTGGCCTTCCACGTCCTCGACGGCGAGCGGCGCCTGGTCACCCACTACCGGGCGCTCGGCTAGCCGTTCACCCCCCTCCCCTCCCCCGCACTCCCCGCGCAGCCCGCACTCCCCGCACCCCGGAGACTGAGAGAAGGCCATGAGAAGAGTGCTGATCGCCAACCGCGGTGCGGTCGCGGCCCGGGCCGTCGAGACCTTCCGGTCGCTCGGATGGTCCCCGATCGCCGTCGCCGCCCTGTCCGATCCTCAGCGGCTGCACGCGGTGGGCGCGGACGGCTGCGAGTACCTCGAGGGCGAGGGCCTTGCCGAGACGTACGACCATGTCGGCCGGATCGTGGCGGCGGCCCGTCGGTGCGGGGCCGCCGCCGTCCACCCCGGCTACGGGGCGCTGGCCGAGGACCCCGAGCTGCCCGAGCAGCTCGCCGCCGCGGGCATCGCCTTCATCGGGCCGTCCGCGCAGGTGCTCGCGGCCGCGCGGGACAAGGAGCACGCCGTCGCGGCGGCCGAACGGCTCGGGCTGCCGGTGCTCCCGCACGCCACCGGCCGCGAGGACATCACCGCGCTGGTCGAGGAGATCGGACTGCCCGTCATCCTCAAGCCCGTCGACGGCTGCGGAGGGCTGGGAGTGCGCATCGTACGCACCGAGGCGCAGGCGCGGGAGGCCCTCGATGCGGTGGCGCGGGACGAGGGCACCCGGTGGTACGCCGAGCGGTACGTCGAGCGGGGCCAGGTGGTCGGGGTGACCGTCGCCGTGGACGCGGCGGGCACGGTGGTCGCGCTCGGCGAGCGGGAGAGCCTGCTGGTCGAAGGCAGCATGAAGCTGTTGGAGGCCTCGCCCGTGGAAGGGGTCGCGCCCGCGCTGCTCGCACGCATGCGGGCGGACGCGGCCCGGCTCGTCACCGGCATGGGGCTGCGCAACGTCGCCACGGTGGAGTTCATCGTGGGCCCGGCCGGGCACTACTTCCTGGAGGTCAACGGCCGGCTGCCGCTCGCCTACCGGATGTGTGAGGCGCAGACCGGGACGGACCTGATCGCACTCCAGGTCGAGCTGGCCGAGGGGCGGTCGATCCCCACGGGCCGGATCACGGCGGACCGGGGCGTGCACTGTCTGGAGGCCCGTCTCTTCATCGAGGGACCCGGCCGCGTGGACCGCCTGGAGCTGGCCCGCGAGGCGGACGTGACCTACAACTGCGCGCTCGACGTGACGCGGCCCGTGGTCCTGGACAACATCGTCACGCAGGTCCTCGCCACCGGCGGCGACCGCGAGGCAGTGGCCCGCACGGTGCTGCGGGCCGTCGAAGGCAGTCGGATAACGGGGGTTACTCACTGCTCGGAAGAAATAGCGGCGTGTCTGCGGGAGTCGGTCCTGGTGGCCGACCGCCTGGGAAGCCACGCACTGGGAGTCTGACATGAACACGAACGATCCGTTCTCGACCGTCCGCGTCCCCGTCGACCCGGACCTGGCGACGGCCGTCGCGGCCGCCCCGGAACCCGACGCACGCCAGGACTGGTACCCGCGGTTCCACGCCACCCTCCAGGACCTGGTGGGACGTCATCTGGACGGCCTGCCCGGCTACTTCGTGCTGACCGGACTGGGCCACCTGACCGAGCGGCAGGCCCGCGACTTCACCGTGGCCGTCTCCCGGATGACCGGTGACCTGCTGCCGCAGGACGGGCACGGGGCCCTGCTGCGCGACGTCCGGGACCGCGGGGTCAAGCTCGGCGAGGGCCCGACCGGCCGCTACTCCGACAGCCGCCAGGGCGGCAGCCTGCACACGGACGCCGCACACCGGCCGGGCCGCCTTCCGGACGTCTTCACGCTGTTCTGCTTCCGCCAGGCACGCAGCGGCGGCGAGCTGGTCACCGTCCACGTGCGCGACCTGCTGGAGGCCCTGGCGGACCATCCGCGGGAGCTGGAGACACTGCGGCTGCCGGTGCACTTCGACACCCGGGACGACACCCCCGGGGTGCCGCTGACGACCGAGCGCCCGGTCTTCGAGTACAAGGACGGCCGGGAGCGGATGTACTACCTGCGGGACTACATCGAGATCGGTCACCGGCATCCGCACGTACCGCCCTTGACGACCGCCCAGACGGAGGCGCTGGACCTGCTCGACGCCCTGCTGGACAAGCGGGAGATGCAGAGTCACGGCCGTCTGGAACCAGGCGAGATGATCTTCATCGACAACCGGTCGATCGTGCACGGCAGAACCGCCTTCGAGGACGACGAGGCGCCCGCCGACGGCGGGCGGCTGATGCTGCGCACCTGGATCGGGTTGCCGCGGACCGCGCCGACGACCGGCCGGGCTCCCCTGGGCACGCTCTCATGACGGACCCCGCCGCCGCTCTGACTCCGGCGCTCGAACGGCTGGGGCTGGGCGAGTTCCTGGCCGGCTTCGACAGCGACGTCCCGGACCGCCGTCAATGGGCCGCCGGGGTCGAAGGCCTCGACGGCGCGCTGCGCAGGACGGCCGGGTTCCTCCTGCTCGGCGAGGCGACGGCCCTCGACGCGCTGCCCCCGGCGGTGTCCGCCGTGGTGCCGGAACTGGTGGCCTGCGCGCTGGCGCAGGAGCAGGGCGGACGGGCCCAGTTGATCGATGTCGCCCTGTTCCGGTCCCAGGGGCTGTGGCTGCTGGCCGAGCCGCCGAGCCCCTTCCCGGTGCGCCACTACTTCGGCGCCGACTCGGTCGCGCTGGCCAGACGGGGCACGTTCCCGCCGGGGTCCCGGGTCCTGGACCTCTGTTCCGGACCCGGCTTCCAGGGCCTGCTGGCCGCCCAGCGGGGCGCCGCCGCCACCCTGGTGGAGCTGGTCCCGGAGGTGGCCGCCGCGGCCCGGCTGAACGCCCGCCTCAACGCTCTGGCCGGGCGGGCGGACGTGCGGACCGGTGACCTGTACGAACCGCTGGACGCCGGCGCGGGGCCGTACGACCGCGTCATCGCCAACATCCCCTTCCTGCCCACCGTGTCGCCTCCGGGACGGGAGGCCCCGCACGAGGGCGGCGCCGACGGGTTCTCGGTGGGCCGCCGGGTCCTGGACGGCCTGCCCGCGCACCTCGGCAAGGGCGGGACGGCGTACCTGACGGCCCTCCTCCTGGAAGCGGACGACGCGCTGCTGTCGGCCGGGGAGTTGCGCGAACGGGGGGCCGCCGACGGCTACGGCCTCACCATCACCCTCACCGACCGGATGGACATCGCCGCGGCGTCGGACCTCGTGCAGACGGTGGTGTCGGACCACCTGGACGGCGACCCCGGGGCCGACCCGGCGGCGCTGGCCGCCGAGGTGACCGGCGCCTTCGCGCGGCGCGGCGCGACCGCCGCCCGGCTGGCCTATCTGCGGGCGGACCAGGGAATGGCCGACTTTCGCATCATCGACCGCGCCCGGACGTGACCGCCGCCTACCGTGGGGCCGGACAGCGATCAAGACCTGAAGGGACCCCTGTGATGGCGACCACGGACGGCGAAAGCGTCAACGTCACCGAGCTGGCCTCGATACGCGACACCGGGGCCGCGCAGTGGGACGCACTGGCGCGGGACGCCGCCCTGTACTCCAGCCACCTGTGGCTCAAGTACGGGGAGGAGCTGGGCGACTGCGACCACCGTCATCTGGTGGCCTCGACGGGCGGCCGCCCCGTGGCGGCGATCCCCACGCACCGGTTCACCGGCACGGTCCCGCACTTCTACGATCCCTCGGTGCTCTTCCCGGGCGCCGCCGAGCCTGCTTCCCCCGAGCGCCCGCTGCTGCTGGGCGGCACCCGGCTCGGCTACACCAGCGAGGTCCTGGTGGCCCCGGGTACCGCGGCGCCCGTGGCCGACGCCGCGCTGCGGGCTCTGCTGGAGCGGCTGCGGGCGCTGGCGTCCGCCTCGGGCGGCCTGGCGGCCGCGCTCTACCTCACCGACGCCTCCGTGGAACGCCTGCTGCCCCTGCTGGGCTCCGACGACCAGCTGGTGCTGATGGACGCGGGAGCCGTGCTCGACGTCGATCCCGACGGGCTGGAGGGCTACCGCAAGCGGTTCACCGCACGGCAGTTCAAGTCCCGGCGGCTGGAGATGCGGCGCTACGACGAGGCGGGCTGCCGCACCGAGGTGCGCAGGCTGTCCGAGTGCCACCAGGACATGGGCCCGCTGTCCGCGCAGGTGCTGCGCCGGTACGGGCATCCGGTGACGGACGAGGGGGAATCCGAGCGGTTCGCCCTCCAGGCCGGCCTGTTCGACGAGGACTGCCGGATCCTGGCGGCCTACCAGGGCGAGCGGATGGTGGGCTTCACCCAGTTCTTCTTCTGGGGCCGGACGATGTACGCGCGCTCGCACGGGCTCGACGACTCCATCGGCCGGGAGGCGAAGCTCTACTTCAACCTGACGTACTACAAGGCGGTGGAGTACGCCGCGGCCCACGGCTACCGCTCCCTGGACCTCAGCTGTGACGCCTTCGAGGCCAAGGTGACCCGGGGCGCGCGGCTGGAGCCGCTGTGGGGCCTGGTCCTGGACGCGCCGTGGCGGGGCAAGGTCCTCGACGAGGTCCGCGCGGCGGAGGCGGCGCGGCGGACCGAGTTCGCCTCCTTCGACCCGGGCGTCGAGACCCGGGTGGCCCGGCTGGTCGCGGCCCGGGGCTGACTCAGGGGATGCGTCCCGGATCCGCGTCCGGGATCCGCGTCCCGGATCCGCGGTCCCGGATCCGCGGCGTCGCGAGCCTGTGTCCCGGGGACATCCGGGACACACCCCCTGGTCCCGGAGGGCGCCGGTCAGGCCGCGGGCTTCGCCCCGCTCAGCGTGCGGCCGCGCTCGGCGATCCGCGCCACCGGCGGGACCGCCGCCCCGGCCGCCACCATGAGTCCCGCCAGGGCGATCCAGCCCGGCGGTCCCGCCACCAGGCAGAGCGCGTTGAGCACGGCCGGCGCCACCGCGCCCCCGATGCCCACGCCCACGGCGAACACCCCCTGGTACTCACCCTGGGCGTGCTCGGGCGCCAGCCCGAAGGACAGGGCGTACTCCCCGGCCGTGAAGAGCATCTCGCCGAAGGTCAGGGCCACCGTGCCCAGTACGATCAGCCCCACCGCCACGTGCCCGGGCACATGGGCCGCCGCGAAGACGGTCAGCATGGCCGCCGCGATCACCGGGCCGCTGCGCCGCATGGCCACCGCCCCGTGGCGCGGCGTCTCGATCCCCTTGGCCACCTTGGTCTGCAACAGGACCACCAGGGTGCAGCTGACCGCGAAGACCAGCGAGACCGTCCAGCGCGGCGCGGCCGTGTACTCGGCGATCCACACCGGCATCAGCACGGTCATGAAGACGTCGAACATCACGAGGGTGCCCGCGAGCATGCTGACCGCGAGGAACGGCCGGTCCGCCAGGGCGTAGCGGTGTTTGCCGCCCTGTTCCCGGGGGACGGGTGGCAGGTGCGGCAGTCGGGCCACGAGCAGAGCGGCCACCAGGTAGGACACCACGTCGGCCAGGATGGCGATGACGTAGGCGGTGCGGGTGTCGGCCTGGAGTGCCAGCCCGCCGAGGAGCGAACCCGTGACCATCGCGAGGTTCTGCAGGGAGTAGATCCGGGCCCGGTACGCGACCCGGTCCTCTCCCCCGACGTACGCGATCAGCGCCCCGCTGATGGCCGGGAAGGCGCCCCGCCCGAGGGAGATCAGGGTGATCACCACCAGGAATCCGGCCATTCCTTCGACGGCCAGCAGCGCGGCCGCCGCCCCGGCCTGCGCGAGCAGTCCGGCGATGCCCACCTCGCGGGGCCCGAAGCGGTCCGCGAGCCTGCCGACGACCGGGCCGGCCACCAGCCCGGCCAGCCCCGCCGCGGTCAGCCCGATGATCACGTTCCCCGGCGAGAGGCCGACGGAGCGTACGAAGAACAGCACCTGGAGCGGCGCCCAGCCGCCGGCCCCCAGGTAGCGGACGAACAGGGCGGTGGCCAGCCCGCGCCGGAGCCGGCGTTCGCTCTCCGTCATCCGCGCCCGGCCTCGGCGTCCGCGGCGAGGGGACGCGGGTTGACCTTCACCCCCAGCTTCGGCGCCAGGAGCTTGCGCATCTGCTGCGCGGCCGCCTCGGCCGTGTTGGCCCGCACGACGTCCCAGCCGCGGCGGTCGGCCCACTCCAGCATGACCTCCCGGACCGCCGCCTGGTGCCTCAGGAAGCTCTCCGGCCGGCACTCCGGGTCCCGGCCGCACTCGTACGGGGTGATGTCCCCCTTCTTGCGGCGCAGCGCCTCCTCGGGCGTGACGTCGAAGAAGACGACCATGTCCACCGGGGCCATGGCCTCGACGATGGCGTCGACCAGGTTCTTGGGACAGCCCGCGAGCAGTTCGGTGGCGGCGTGCTTGATCCAGTAGCCGTCGAGGATGACCACGTCCTCCCGCGCGGCGGCGGCGCGCTCCGCGGCGAGCGTGTTGAGCCAGCCGAGGAAGAGCATCCGCGCCGGATTGGGCATCTCCGCAATGCAGACCCGCAGTTCGTCGAGGGACGAGCCGCGCAGGAAACGGGCCTGCGGCACCTGGGCCTCCTCGAAGACCTGCCACTTGCCCACCACCCGGAACGACAGTCCCTGGCCGCGCGCCCAGCTCTCCAGCCGCTTGACCTGGGTGCTCTTGCCCGCCCCGTCGGGTCCGTCCATCGCAATGATCATGTGGTTCTTTTCCCTTCTCATCTCCGTCACGGGCCAACGCCGTACGGAAGTCAGTCGCGCGGCCCGGCGGGCAGGGTCGCGCGGTGGTGGGCGAGCGCCCGGTCGGTCAGGGCCGTTGCCGCCCCCGTGTACCCGGCGGGCGCGAGCAGTTCGGCCAGTTGCTCGCGGGTGAACGCGGCGGCCGCTTCCGGGGCGGCCGCCAGCACCGCGTCCACCAGCGAGTCGGCCGCCGTCGCCCCCACGGACACCCGGGCGACCAGCCGCTTCGCGCCCGCCTTGCCCAGCACGGGCGTGAGGACGGCGGCCAGCCGCTCGGCGACGATGGCGCCGCCGGTGATGCCCAGGTTGACCCGCATCCGCTCGGGGTGCACCACCAGTCCCTCGGCGAGCTCCGCGGCGGTGGCGGCCGCTCCGCCCACCAGACGCAGTGCCTCGCGCAGCGGCTGCCATTCGGCGTGCCAGGCACCGGCGGGTCGCTCGTCCTCGGCGATCGCGCAGTGCGTCAGCGTCAGGACCAGGGAGGGCACTTGCAGGGCCGCCGAGCGGATCATGGTGGCGAGCACCGGGTTGCGCTTCTGCGGCATGGCGGAGGAGACGCCCCGTCCCGCCTCGGCGGGCTCGCCGACTTCGGCGAGTTCGGTCCGGGACAGGTTCTGCACGTCTGCCGCGAACTTCCCGAGGGTGACGGAGGTCAGCGCCAGGACGGCCCCGAGGTCGGCGACCGGGGTCCGCGCCGTGTGCCAGGGCAGCACGGGTGCGGCCAGCCCCGTCTCGGCCGCGAAGAGGGCGATCAGGTCGTCGGTGTACGCGCCGACGTCGAAAGGGCCGGCAGCGGCGGGCGATCCGGTGCCCGTGTGCGCCAGGCGCGCGTACTCCACGTACCCGGCCAAGGTCCCCGCGGCGCCGCCCAGTTGTACCGGCAGGCCGCCGTCGAGGAGGGCCGCGGTCCTGCCGCGCACGTCCAGCACCGCGACGAGCCAGCCCGCCGCGCGCAGCCCGAAGGTGGTGGGCACCGCGTGCTGGCCGAGGGTGCGGGCGGCGGCGAGGGTGTCCCGGTGCTCGTGGGCGTGCCGGGCCAGCGCGTCGGCGGTGCGGTCCAGTTGGGCGAGCACGAGCCGCAGCGTGCGCGCGGCGATCAGCATGGTCGCGGTGTCGAGGACGTCCTGGCTGGTCGAGCCCCGGTGGACGTAGTGCGCCGCCTCGGGGTCGGCCGCCGCCACCACCGAGGTGAACTCCTCCACGAGCGCGACCACCGGGTTGGCCGCGCCACGGGTCCGAAGGGCCAGTGCGGGCAGGTCGATCGCCTCGGCGCGGGCGCAGCCGGTGATGGTCGCGGCTGCCTCCGGCGGGACGGTGCCCAGCCGGGCCTGGGCGCGTGCCAGGGCCGCCTCGGCGTCCAGCATGGCCTGAACCCAGGCCTCTTCGGTGAGTCCCGCCTCGGTGTCGGCGCCCGCCCTGACGGGCGAGAACAGACCGGTGTCCGGTCCGGCCGGGGCCGTCTTCCTCGTCACGCCGGCCATCACACGCTCCTCGTCAGAGAGTCGAGGCAGGGGTCGGCATGCGGCGCGGGGGTATGCCTCACTTCCCCGGGACCGCTCAGCGCCAGGATGCAGTGGGCCATCGCGTCGGAGTCGCCGAGGATCACGGAATCGACCCCCGGCCGGGCCCCGGCCGCCGTCACCCAGTGGACGCCCTCGGTGGGCACGCCGTAGGCGAAACGTCTCGGGTGCGGTACGCCGGACGCGTCGATCAGCCGGTAGGGGCGCTCGGTCACCGCGACTCCCCCGGTGCGCAGCGGCGCGTGCTCGTCGTCGATCACGTACTGCGTGCACTGTCCGGTGTCCCGGAGGTACTTCAGCAACGGGTCCTCGGTGCGCGCCAGGTCGGGTTCGGGCAGTCTGGCCTCGATCAGCACCCGTGAGGTGACCGGGTCCTCGCCCACGCGCGGCGAGGACGCGCTGAAGCGGCCGCTCTCCTCGTCGGCGCCGAACCTCGCCCGCGGGCCCAGCACGGTGAGCACGCCGGCCTCGATCAGCGCGATGGTCTCCTCGATCCGCAGCGCCGGGGGGCCGATCGAGGTGTACGCGTTGAGCGGCGTGTAGCTGCCCAGGAGTTCCTCGCGGTAGTCGCCGCCGGAGATCCCCCCGTGGTCGACCAGGAGCCGCACCTCGTTGCGCAGGTCGCGCAGCACGTCGAGTGCCGCCTTGTACGGGTTGCTCACGTTGCCCTCGTGGGCGTCGGCGACGTCCCGGCGCAGGTGTTCCAGCAGCCAGGAGGTGAATTCCCGGCGGTCGGTGAAGGACCGGCCGCCGCACGGGCGGGCGACCGCCGCCCAGTCCCAGCGCAGGGCGGGTTCGACGCCCAGCGTGTCGAGCAGCCCGTCGCGGGTCTCGGCGGACCAGGGGCCCGCCGACGCGGCGCGCTGGAGCTGTTCGGCGGCCCGGGGCCGGCCCCGGCGGCGCAGCAGGGTCGTGTAGTAGACCGTCTCGACCTCCTGGGCGACGAGGGGCCAGATGTCGCGCTGGAACGAGGGCCGGGGCCGGCCCGGCCCGCCGCGCAGCCGGGCGATGGTCCGCGGGGTGAGCAGCAGCGGGACGTGCCGTTCGTGAGCGCCCTTCTCGTTCTCGCCGCGGGCCTGGTAGGGCACTCCGCGACGGGAACCGGCGTACAGCACGGGTTCGAGACCGGAACGGTGGTACACCAGGCCGGTCCCCTTGGGTTCGAACACGCCGCCACGGCCGACGGTCAACAGGGCAGCATAGTCACAGAAGTTCAGGCCGAGACCGCGCAGCAGCACGTTCTCCCCCGCCTCGATCCCGCGGAGGTCGGCCTCGGCCGGGTTCCCGGGCGGGAGGTAGCGCAGTCCCCTGCGGCGGGCGAACCGCGCCAGCGCCGCCTCACCGGGGGTCGGCGCGACCGGCAGGTGGCCCTGCGCCAGGACGACCGCGTCCAGGCCGCCGAGCTCGGTCCCGTTCTCCAGGCGCACCCGCTGGCGTCCGTCGGGCTCGTCGTCGAGGCGGACGGCCCGCGCGGGGTGGGTGAGGATCTCCGTCCCGCCCCGGCGCACGAGGCTGCGCAGCACCCATTGCAGGTAGCGGCCGAACAGGGCCCGGGTGGGGTAGTCGTTCGCGCCCGGGCCGCCCTCGTCGGCCGGCAGCCCGGCCTGGGCGCGCCGGCGCGGGTCGGCGGCCCATTCGTAGAGGCTGGGGCCGGGCACCACGGGTCCGGCCATCCGCACGCTCTCGTCGGTGAAGAGGGTGACCTGCGAGGCGACCGTGTTCATCAGCAGCTGCTCCGACTGGTCGGGGCGCCACACGCGGCCGCTGCCCGGCAGCGGATCGACGAGGTGGACGCGCAGGCGCGCGCCGCGGGCCCGGAGCCGGTCCGCGGAGGCGGTGAGCCGTTCGAGTACGGAGAGGCCGCGCGGTCCGGAGCCTATGACGCAGACCTCGGACCAGCTTCCCCCGTCGGGCCGGGGTGCGTCAGTAGGCACCGAAGTACTCACGGTGCTCCCATGCGGTGACGTTCCCGGGGGCGCTGGGCGGGGCGGTGGCCCGCCACTGCTCGAACCGGGCCAGCTCGGTGCGCTTGAGCTGCACGAAGCAGTCGTGGAGGTGCTTGCCGAGCAGGGTCCTGGCCAGGGCGCTGTCCTGCGTGGCGGCGATGGCGGCCGCCAGGTCGCGCGGCAGCGCGGCCGCCGAGTCGGCGTGCGGGTCCTGGGCCAGGTCGCCCGGATCCAGGCCGCGTTCGATGCCGTCCAGGCCGGCGGTCAGCTGCGCGGCCAGGTAGAGGTAGGGGTTGGCGCAGGGTTCGCCGATGCGGTTCTCCACGTGGGTGGACTCCTCGCCCGGGCCGCCCAGCACGCGCACGAGCGCGCCCCGGTTCTCCGCGCTCCACACGATGCGGTCCGGGGACAGGGAGAACTGCCCCTCGAACCGGCGGTAGCCGTTGACGGTGGGTACGGAGAACAGCGTCGTCCCCGGGGCGTGTGCGAGCAGCCCCGCCACGTAGGAGCGGCCGAGGGGGGACAGCGGCCCGGCCCCGTCCCGGGGTACGAAGGCGTTGGTCCCGGCGGCCCGGTCGAACAGCGACTGGTGCAGGTGCCAGCCGCTGGGGTCGAAGCGGTCCAGGCCCGGCAGGGCCATGAAGGAGGCGTGGTATCCGAGTCGGGCGCAGATCTGCTTGGCCACCGTACGGAACAGCAGCATGGCGTCGGCGGCGTCGAGGCCGTTCATCGGGCTGAAGGTGAACTCCAGCTGGCCCGGGCCGGATTCGTGCTCGACGGTGCGCAGCGGCAGTCCCAGGTCGCGCAGTGCGCGGGCCAGCGGGGTGATCACCGGCATGAGTGCGTCGGTGAAGTTGTCCAGGTTGAACTGGTAGCCGCTGTTGACCGGTTCGACCGCCGGCGGCTCCCCCTGGAGTCCGAACCCGCCGACCGAGGCGCCGGTCACCGAGCCGGTCAGCCGGGTCACGTACCACTCGACCTCCAGCCCGACCACGTAGTCCAGTCCGTGCCCGGCGGCACGCTCGCAGGCGCGGCGCAGCACCGCCCTGCTGGAGAGCGGGTGGGGACTGCCGTCGCGCAGGTACTCGTCCGCCACGACCCATCCGGTGGCGGCCTCGGTGTAGGGCAGTACCCGGAAGGTGAGGGGATCGGGCACGATGAGGAAGTCCCCGGCGCCGGTGAGCTCGGTGATGCCGAGGCCGCCGCCGGGGGCGAAGAAGTCGACGCCCACCGCATGGCCGGTGTCGAAGACGAAGGGGCCCGGGCTCATGTCGATGCCGTTGCGCAGGGCGGTGCGGAAGGAGTCCACCGTCAGCGTCTTGGAGCGCATGAGGCCGTGCGGGTCCCCGAAGCCGACACGGACGAACTCCAGTGAGTCCAGGCTGCGTTCGATCTCCGCCGCAGCGGCCTGCCGGGCCTCGTCCCACAGGCGGTGCCGCTCGACGAAGCCGACGCTCCCCGTGTCGAAGCGACCGTAGGGCCGCTCGGGGAGGCGTGGCGCTGTGCGGTCCTTGGTCATGTCGGTTCCTCTTCCGGCCGTGGTGCTGTGAGTCGCGGGTACCAGTGGTGCCAGGGGGCGCTCTGCTCCAGCTGGCGGGCGGCGGCGAGGACCCGCATGTCCTGGTGCGGGGGGCCCACCAGCTGGAGCCCGACCGGGAGGCCGGCCGGGGTCAGGCCGGCCGGCACCGAGACGGCGGGCTGGCCGGTCAGGTTGAAGGTGTAGGCCTCGGGGGCCCAGGCCAGCCAGGAGGGGCCGCCCCCGGGCTTCGTGCCGCCGGGCGGCGGGGGCGGTGCGTGCAGGTCCGCGGCGAACGGCTCGATGCCGACGGTCGGCATGGCCAGCAGGTCGTAGCGGGCCATCAGGGACAGGCTGCGGGCCCGCAGCAGCGCCCGGGCCTCGTAGGCCCGGGCCAGCGCCGCGGCACTCAGCCCGCGCCCGTAGCGGATGATCTCCAGCCGGTCCTGGTCGAGCAGGCCGGTGGTCCCCGGCTCGTCGTACGGGTGCGCCGCGGCCTCCCAGCCGGCCAGGATCGTCACCAGGGCCGGGTACGCGTCCTCGAAGGGCGGGGCGATCTCCTCGACGTGGTGGCCCCGGGCGGCCAGCCGCTCCACGGCCTGCCGGGCGACGCGGGCGATCACGGGGTCCGGCCCCGGCCCGCCCAGGGAGGGGAGCCAGCCGATCCGCAGCGGCGGCAGCCGGTCGGCCGCCGGGTCCGGATCGCCGCTCACCTCCCCGGGCAGCCCGACGGAGAGCGGATCGCGTGCGTCGGCCCCGGCCATCACCGCGAGCAGTTCGGCGGCGTCCGCGACGGTCCGGGTGAGCGGTCCCAGGTGGGAGAGCTCGTCCGGGCTCTGCGGGACGTACGGGACCCGGCCGAGCGAGGGCTTGAAGCCGACCACGCCGCAGAACGCGGCGGGCAGCCGGATGGAGCCGGCGCCGTCGGTACCGGTGGCACCGATGCCGATGCCCACGGCCACCGAGGCCGCGGCTCCCGCACTGGAGCCGCCGGACGTGCGGGTCAGGTCCCAGGGGTTGCGCGTGGGGCCCTGGAGCCGGTTCTTCCCGGCCGCGCTCCATCCGCCCTCCGAGGTGTTGGTCTTGCCCACGACGATGGCGCCGGCCGCCCGGAGCCGGGCGACGGCGGGCGCGTCCCGATCCGGCACCGTACGGACGTCCAGCAGCGATCCGCGGGTGGTGCGGATCCCCTCGGTCCGCGTCAGGTCCTTGACCGTCACCGGCATGCCCAGCAGCGGCCTGCCGCGCCAGGCGGCGCGGCCCTCCCGGCGCAGCAGCCGGTCCGCGGCCCGGGCCTCGGTGCCCGCCCGCTCGCGGGCGAGCGTGAGGAAGGCGCCGAGGTGCGGCTCCCACCGGTCCAGGAGCTCGAACGTGGCGGCCACGAACTCCGAGGGCAGCACGCTGCCGTCGCGGTAGAGCGCCCGGAGCGTGCGGATGTCGGAGAACCGCGCGTCGCGCGCGCGTATCCCCCGGCTGCGGACGTCGGTGTCAGGAGACATGGAAGTCCCGGTACCAGGCGTTGTCGAAGTCACTGACCGTCAGGTTCCGGTCGGCCGCCGCCTGGTGCACCATCGCCTGCACCCGTCCGATCGCGGTCGCCGTGCGCAGGTGGGACAGCTCGAACGGGTCGCCGTCGGTACGCATGAGCCGCAGGTCGTACAGGCCCTGCCGGAACCGGTCCTCCAGCACGATGCCCAGCGGCACGCGCAGCGCGTGGCGCACCCCGAAGGCGACGTGTCCGGTGTGGTGCTGGTCGGACCAGTTGGTGATGTCGGGCATCCCCGGCGCGAAGAACCAGTCGTCGCGGCCCTGCTCCTCGTTCGTCCACGACATGCTGTGGGGCAGGTAGTGCCAGGTGTTGTAGCGCATGCGTGCGCTGTACGCGGACAGGGCCGTGGACAGGCCCGCCCGGTCCTCGCCGAACCTCGTCCGGAAGGACGGGCCCGCCGCCACGCAGCAGTAGAAGTCCCGGGTCGCCAGGGCCGCCCGGCGCTGGGCGGGCAACGCGCTGTGCAGGACGCGGACGTCCTTGGGGCCGCGTCCCATCACCACGTCGCAGTGCAGGGCGTCGGCCACCGTCTCGAAGAACCGGTGCAGGAACCCTTCGTACGCGGTGGTGAATCCGGCGGGTACCGGCCCGGCGGCGACCCGCTCGACGAGGTCGCGCGTGGCGGAGCCGAGCTCGTCGGGGCCGGCGTCGTACGGGAGCGGCTGCCCGGCGGCCTCGGCGAGCAGCGCGGTGAGCTCGGGCGGCAGCTCCGCCCAGGTGACCGGCTCGGCCATGAGCCGCTCGCGCTTGTGCAGGGACGCGCCGTTGATCTCCCGGTAGAAGACCGCGCCCTCGGCGAGCCTGGCCGCCCTCGCGCGGGCGCAGGCGCCGGAGAGCAGGTCGAGCCCGGCGCCGGCCGGCTGGGCGGCGATGTCCGGGGCCTGCTCGCCGTACGCCGCTATGCGCTCGCGGAGGAACTCCCTGAGCACGTCGGGGGCGAGCTGGACTCCGTTGAACTCCTCGGCGCGGACCGGGGAGCCCGAGTGGATGAGCGCGTACACGCAGGCGACGAAGGTGGCGTCCTCGGCCGTCCAGCGTGCCACCGGTGTGTCGCGCAGGACCGTGAGGACCGACCCCTCGGCGCCGGGGGCCATCGAGCGCCCGGGCAGATTGCTGAACCGGCCCAGGTTGCTGTAGCAGCGCTCGCCCACGTACAGCAGGACGGGGGCCATGTGGAGGAGGGCGTGGGCGATGGCGTCGAGCCGTGCGTGCAGGTCCGCCGTGTCCAGTGTGGCGACCCAGCGGTGGATCTCCTCGAACTGGAGCCGCTGGACCTCCTCCGCGAGGGTCCAGAGGCGGCCGAGGGACTCCGGCCGGGCCTGCCACTTGAGCGTGCCGAGCGGGGCGCCGCCGGCCTCGGGGTCCCGGCGCTCACCGGCGGGCACGACGCGCAGCCGCCCGGTCTCGGTGAGCAGCAGCAGCTCCCCCTCGGTGGTGTCGGTGGCGGCGTCCAGGCCGGCCGCGTGGGCCTCGGCGAGTTCCAGGTACATGCGCTCGCCGAGGCCGAGGGCCGCCCTGCCGACGTGTTCGGGGATCATCCCGTCGAGCGTCGCCGCTATCCGTACCGCGTCGGCGGCCAGCCCGCAGCCGCGTGCGCGCTCGGCGGCCGCCTTGACCTGGGCGTCGAATCCGGGCGTCTTGAGAAGCATCGTGGTTCACCTCTTCCGGAGGTCCGGTTCACCCGAGCGCATCGAGCGTCCAGGCGGACTCGTGGCGGGTGAAGCCGATGTGGGGGTAGTAGTCGACCGCCGCTGGAGCGGAGAGGAGGACGAGCTTCGCGCGCGGCGCGGCCTCGCGGGTGGCCCTGATCAGGTCGCGTCCTACCCCTCGGCGCTGGAACTCGGCGTCCACCGCGATGTCGCTGAGGTAGGTGACGTACGCGCCGTCGGTGATCGACCGCGCGATGCCGATCAGCCGCCCGTCGATGCGCGCGGCGATCACGAGGTTGGCTCCGGCGAGCATCCGGGTGAACCGCTCCACGTCGTCCACCGGGCGGCGTTCGGCCAGGGTGGACGCCCGGTAGAGGGCGGTGACCTCGGCCACGTCGAGGCTGGCACCGACGACGGGCTCACACTTCCACATGGTTCTGCAACTCCTTGTCGAGACGGTCGAGTCGGGCCTTGAGGTGGGCGCGGTTGGCGAGGAAGCGCCCTGGGACGAGGAGTTCCTCCGCGACGTCGACGCCCCGCGCCGCGAGGCCGGCGACGAGGGTCGATCCGGACTCCCAGGCCTCGGTGGCGGCGTGCTGGACCAGCCGGTAGGCCTCTTCGCGGTCCCGGCCACGGGCGACGAGGTCCAGGAAGACCTCGGAGCTGTAGACGAGGCCGCGGGTGGCGTCGATGTTGCGTGCCATCCGCTCGGGGAAGACCCGTAGCCCCGCGAGCAGGTCCGCGGCCGACACCAGCTGGTAGTGGGCGACGGTGAGGCTGTCGGGGAGGATGACCCGCTCCACGGAGGAGTGCGCGAGGTCCCGCTCGTGCCAGAGCGCGACGTTCTCGTACGCGGCGCCGGCGTTCGACCGGAGGATCCTGGCGAGGCCGCACAACCGTTCGCTCGTCGTCGGGTTGCGTTTGTGGGGCATCGCGCTGGAACCCTGGTACGCGCTGGTCCGCGGTTCGTCCACCTCGCCGACCTCGGTGCGCTGGAGCATCCGCATCTCCAGGGCGAACTGTTCGACCACCGCACCCGTCACCGCCAGCGCCGAGAGCAGCTCGGCGTGCCGGTCGCGGGCCACGACCTGGGTCGGCATGTCCTCGACCTCCAGGCCCAGTTGCGCGCAGACCCACTCCTCCACGTACGGGGAGATGTGCGCGTAGGTGCCGACGGGGCCGGAGAGGGTGCCGACGGCGACGGCGGCGCGGGCCGCGGTGAGGCGTGCGAGGCTCCGGCGCATGGCGAAGGCGTGCACGGCCAGCTTCTGGCCGAATGTGGTGGGTTCGGCGTGGATGCCGTGGGTGCGGGCGATGCAGGGGGTGTCCCAGTGTTCGAGCGCGCGCGCCGTGAGCAGTTCCAGGAACGTTCGGGCGGCGTTCAGCACGAGGTCGCACGAGCGCGCGAGGATGAAACCGAGGGAGGTGTCGACCAGGTCGTAGCTCGTCATCCCGTGGTGCACCCAGCGCGCGGAGTCCGGGGGCATGGTCTCGGTGTAGGCGGCGAGGAAGGCGAGGATCTCGTGGTCACGGGTGAGTTCCAGCTCGCGGATCCGGGACACGGACGGGACCGGCGCGTTGCGGATGTCCTCCAGTGCCCGCCGGTCCACCAGGCCCAGTTCGGCCTGGGCCGTGCTCGCCAGGACCTCGACCCTGACCCAGGTCGCGTACTTGTGTTCCTCTGTCCAGAGTTCGGCCATCTCGGGATGTGAATAGCGTTCGATCAACGACACTTCTCCTTGGCTGTCGGTCGGGCACCGGCAAGGCTCCGTGCGGGACGGCCCTGGCTGGGCGGCGGCAGGGCGCTCAGGCGGTGAAGCTGAGTACCGTGGGTGCGGCGGCCTCGCCGTGCGCTCTGCCCGCGGGACCGGTGGTGTGCCGAGCGGTGAGGAGCCCCGGCCGCGGCGGGACCGCGTACCAGGCCGCGAGTGCGCTCTGCACGGCCGCGTGCCGGGCCTGCGCCGAGTCCACGTCGAAGGTGAGTTCGCGGGCGTAGAGCCGCACCAGCGGGTGGTAGGCGAAGCGCACTCCGCTGGCCTTGACGAAGTCGGCCTCCAGCAGGTGCTGTGCGGTCAGCCGCTCCAGCAGCTCCTCCGTGCTGTCCTGCGGCAGCCCGAGCGCGGCCGCGGCGACGGCCACCGGGAAGGAGTCCGCCTCCAGCAGGCTGAGCAGGCGGAAGGCACGGCGTTCGGCGCTGCCGAGCGCGGCCTGGCCGACCGCGAGGCTCGCCCGCACGCTGAGGTTCCCGACCTGGAGCTCGTCCAGCCTGCGCCGCGTGGAGGACATCCGCTCGGCGAGGTGGCGGACCTGCCAGTGCGGGCGCTCCAGCAGTCGGGCGCCGACGATCCGGATGGCCAGCGGGAGCCGGCCGCAGTACTCCACCAGGTCGGCGGCGGCCTGCGGTTCGGCCGCGAGCCGGTCGGCGCCGATGATCCGGCCCAGGATGTCCCGGGCCTCCTCGGCGGTGAGCAGGCCCAGCCGGGTGTGGCTGGTGCCGCCCAGCGTGGACAGCATCTGGAGGCTGGTGACCAGGGCGGCGCAGGTGGGCGACGCGGGCAGCAGCGGCTGCACCTGGGCCTCGTCGAAGGCGCCGTCGAGGACGATCAGGGCGCGGCGCTGGGAGAGCAGGCCCCGGTAGAGGGCGGTGAGTTCACCGGTCCCGGCGGGTACGGCCGCCGGGCTGACCCCGAGGGCGCGCACCAGCTCGCCGAGGACGTCCTCCGGCGGCCGCGGTCCGTCGTCGCCCTGGAGCTCCACGAACAGTTGTCCGTCCGGGAAGGCCGGGCTTACGGCGTGCGCCACCCGGACCGCGAGGGTGGTCTTGCCGACGCCCGCCTCCCCGTAGAGCGCGAGGGTGCGCGGCGGGTCGCCGTCCTGGACTGCCGCCCCCTCCTGCGGGGTGTGCAGCAGCCGCCGGATCAGCCTGGACTCGATGTCGGGACGGGCGAATTCGGCGAGCCGTGGCGGGAGGGTGAACGGGGTGGCCGTGCGCCGGGGCGGGTGGGCCGGCGACGGCCCCTCCTCCCACCGTTCGTCGTCCGCGGCGGGTCCGGCGAGGATCTGCCGGTGTGCCGCTCGCAGCTCCTGGCCCGGATCCACACCGAGTTCCTCGGCGAGGACGCGGCGCGCCTCCTGGTAGGTGCCCAGCGCCTCGGCCTGCCTCCCGGCCTGGTACAGGGCCTTCATCAGACGGCTCCAGGCACTCTCGCGGAAGGGGTGCTCGGAGACCAGTGCCCGGAGCCGGGGCAACACCTCGGCGTGCCGCCCGACCGCCATCTCGGCGTCCGCCCAGTTCTCCGTGGCGTTGAGCCAGCGCTCGACCAGGGCCGCTCCGTCGCCCTGCCGCAGGTACTCGGAGGGAACGTCGACGAGCGGGGTTCCGCCGGCCTCGCCCATCGCCCTGCGGAAGAGGCGGGCTCGCTCGGCCGGGTCGTCGGCGATCTCGGCCTGCTGGACGGCGTGGTTGAAGCGGTCGAGGTCCAGCCGGTCGCCGTCGGTGAGGATGGCGTATCCGGAGGCGCGGCTGACGACGACGTCCGCGCCGAGTACCTTGCGCAACCGCGCTATGTAGCCCTGAAGCGTCTTGCGGGCGGTCAGCGGCGGGTCGTTGCCCCACAGCTGCTGGATGAGTTCTTCCGATGTCACCGCACGGTTGGCGCGCAGCAGCAGGGCGGCGACGAGGACCCGGTGTTTGGCTTGTGGAATTTCGACGGCACGTCCGTTCCGCCTTATGGTCAGCGGACCGAAAACACCGAACTGGAGATCGTCCAGCATGTATTTCCCCCGGTTGTCGAACCGGACGCACGAGAAATCAGAGCCCCCGCTCGTTCACGTGCGTCACTGGAGTCGAGAACTGCTCTCGGAGATCTTCACGACGTCGTGTGCCGCGAGTTCGGCGAAGAGCTCGATGATGTCCTGCATCACGGATTCCTGATCGATGTCGTATTCCCGGGCGATGAGCGTCGCGATATCGCTCACTGTCCGGGTTCCGTCGATCTGGCGCCAGATGTGGGCAGCGGAGTCCGTCAACTCGAAGAAATGCTGGTATCCGCCGACGACCGTCGTACCGCGATGGTTGCGGATCTTGACGTTCAGCGGGAGGGAGGCGACGGATTCCGGACCGATCACGAGGGGGGCCGCGTTGTCCTCGGGTGCCATCAGACCGACACCTCCATGGAGATCCGCTGGCAGACCGCGATGGTCTCCTCGATCCACTTCTGCGGGTTGTCGGGGTCGAAGGAGCGCATCGTCTCGATGGCCCAGTACTCCTCGAAGGGGAGCAGTGCGGGATCGACGATCTGCATGCGGCGGGCCCGCCACTTGGGCCACAGACTGCCGAACTGGCCGTGGCTCGCGGTCAGCGCGTCCACCGCGTGGTTGAAGGCGTTGCGCGAGGCGATGACCGCGCTGTAGAGGTCGCCGCGGGCGATCTGGCCGGCGGTGTCCTCCGTATAACTGTCCGCCTGCTTCAGGGAGTTCACCACGAGGACGGAGTGGTGGGCGGAGTCGGCGAGCCGGGCGCGGATGGATTCCAGCCAACTGCCGGAATCGGCGGCGGCGGCGTAGGGAAGGCGTTCCAGCAACGCGATCTCGTGGTAACTGAGGGTGCGCCAGGTTCCCTGGTCGTCGCCGAACTGCTCTGTCGTCACCTTCGAGAGGACCTGCTCGACCTGGCCCGCGGTCCAGTACTCGATGTCCCAGCGGCGGCCGTCGACGAAGATCTGCTCGTACTGGAGGGTGTTCGGCTCCAGCGCGACATGGTTGGTCTCGTCGATTCCACTGACCCAGTGGTCCCGGGTGACGACGTGGACGTCCAGGTCGCTGGTGGGGTTGCCCCAGCCTCTGACGAGGGATCCGCTGGCGAACACGGTGTCGTAATGGTCCGGGAGAAGCGACCGGCTGCTGAGCTCGGCGATTACCCCGGATACGTCATACGTCATGGAGCACTACCTTTCCCGTTGCAGGTCCGCGATCACCTGAGATCATCAGGGCCGGCGAACATCCGCACATCCTAGATCAAGGCGGTCGAATCGCCTTGAGCCAGGTGGTTAATTTTGGACTCTAGCAACGATCTTGAGGAAGAAGTCAGGCGGCAAGGGTGCGACGTCAGTCACACGGTCGGCCGCTTGAAATCGATACTGCACAAGCGTACTGACGGAACGCCAGGTGCCAGCCAACTCGAATCTGGCAAATAATCACCTCACTTGGCCGATTTCATGCGGGGGCCTCCGCGAGAAGGCCGTAAACCCGCCCCACCCGCCGCGAAGGTGAGGGAAAGGGCAAGCCGACCAGGAACTCCCTGGCGGTCACCTGTGCGCGGCACAGTGTCGGCCCGGGCGGTGGTGCGGTGGAGGTTTCCCGGTGGTGCGCCGGATGGGCCGGATCCGGTCTGGACAGCCCTTCGAGGACCCCTCCGAACAGGCTTGATGTGGCGGGTGTTGTCGGCCACTCTGGAACAGTCGAACTCGATCACCCGTACGGACCGACCGCGAACCGAACCGCTTGGGAGAACCCGAATGCCGACCACCCCCCACCGGACCCGACAGAGACCCCCGGCCCTTCCGTAGCCCGTCCCGGCGTGCGCCCCGGCTCGACACCCGACACCCTCGACCCGCCCTTCGCTCCCCCACACCCCTCTCCCCCACACCCCTCACTTCGAAGACGTGGCCGTCCAGCGGGCCGCGAGCGCCGCGGCGAGCGCGATGCCGGCGATCGCCACCGGTACCGGCCCGGGTCCTCGGACGGCGACCAGCCACCCGGCGGCCGCCGGGAAGACGATGCTCCCGACCATCGAGGACGATGCGGCGAAACCGGTGACGCGCCGGTCCCCGCCCGCCTCGGCGATCCACGCGAGGCCCGTCGGGAAGACGGGTCCGAGCGCCAGCCCGGCCACCGCGTAGCCGATCACGGCGGCCCCGGGCACGGTGGCGAGCAGCAGCCCGCCCGCCGTGCCCAGCAACCCGAGCGGCACCACGACGGACGCCGACACCCGGGACGCCAGCGGAAACATGAGGAACTTGGTCAGCGTCGTGCCGGCCCAGAACACGGCGAGGACCCGGGCGGAGGCCGGCTCCGAGAAGCCGGTGTGCACGATGTGCTTCGCCGCCCAGCTCGCGATCCCGGTCTCGACCCCGCCGTAGAGCGCGTAGAGAAGGAAGAACCCCGCGAAGGTCCGGACCGGCCGCGGCGCTGAGGGGGCGGAGGGCGCGTCCTCGTCCACGGCCGGGGCACGGAACGCGGCCACCTTCCCGGCGCGCAGGCACAGCAGCGCCCCCACGGCGGCGACGAGGAATCCGTAGGGGCGTCCCTGGGGAATCGAGACGCTCGCCACGAGGGGGCCGACAATCGTGCCCGCCGCAAACATTCCATTCACCAGATTCACAAGTGAAACGCCGTCGTCCTGTCGTGCAAATATGCTGTTCACGGCCAGAACGACGACACCCGAACCGAATCCGGAGAGGAGACAGGAAGCGGCCGTAAGCCATAGCTCACCCGAAAAGCAGACACCAGCACTGCCGAGTGCGTACATCACGACGCCCGGCAGAATGATCCTGCCCTCCGGCAGCCGGCTCGCCGCCGTGAGCACCATCGCGGCGAAGGCACCGACGAAATAGGACGTGATGAGGAGGGAGGCGCCGCCCGCCCCTGCCCCGAACCGGTCCTCGAACAGCGGCAGCAAGGGCCCTGTACTGGACTGAGAGATCCCGACGAGGAAGAACGCGATCAGTGCGGCACCGAAGCCCGGAGCCTGTCTCAAACTCGCCCCCTCCGGCCGAATGGCTGCCTTCATTTTCTTCACCGAATCACCTCTTCTATAAGCCTGGATTCCACTTTGGTCTGCCATAAAGCGCGCTCATGGATACCACGACCGAGACCTTTCCCAGAAGTGGCGCGGCTCACATGAAGATTTCACCAAAGGGTCTGGCGGTGCCCCGGAGATATCTCCTACGTTCCTGTCCAGTACAGCTCACGATTGCCTGTGCAATCACGGACGGGGAGTACCTCATGCGCATTGCTGTTACTGGTGGAGATGGATTCATCGGCCGTTACGCGGTCGACTACCTCAAGGAGAACGGTCACGAGGCGTTCGCCATCGACCGGGCTTCCGGCATCGACATCCTCGAAGACAAACTGGAGACCGCGCTCAAGGACGTGGACGGGGTCATCCACCTCGCGGGCGTGCTCGGCACCGACGAGTTGTTCGACATGGTGGAGACGGCCATCGACGTCAACGTCAAGGGCACCTACCGGGTGCTCGAGGCCTGCCGCAAGAACGACGCCCGGTTCGTCGGGATCACCATGCCCCAGGTGTGGAAGAACGTGTACCAGACCACCAAGCTGTGCGCGCAGAACCTGTCGTACGCGTGGCACGAGAACTTCCAGGTGCCGGTCAGTCACGTGCGGGCGTTCAACGCCTTCGGTCCCGGTCAGAAGCACTACGGCGTGCAGAAGATCCTGCCCACCTTCGCCCTGAAGGCGTGGCGCGGAGAGGCCATCCCGGTCTGGGGCGACGGCACTCAGACGGTCGACCTGGTCTACTCGGCCGACCTGGGCCGGATGCTCGCCGACGCGCTGCAGTTCGGCGACTGCGAGGTCTTCGACGGCGGTACCGGCATCGCCTTCACGGTCAACGAGGTCGCGGAGATGGTCCTGGAGGTCACCGGGTCCAAGGCCGGCATCGAGTACCTTCCGATGCGCAAGGGCGAGACGAAGACCGACCTGGTCGCGAAGGGCGACGGGTGGGAAAAGCTGGGCTGGCGGCCCGAGTTCCGCGCCTCGGACCTGGAGCAGACGGTCCTGCACTACCGTCGTTTCGCCACTGAGTCCTGACGAGCCCTGACGAGCCTGACGAGCCCCTGACGAGTCCGGCGGAACTCTGAGGCTCCTGCCGGTCCCATCGATCCGAAAGTGCCATGGACCTCTTCATCGACGCCCTCGACCACCTGCCACCGACAGCGCCCGGCCCGGCCGGTGATTCGCTGAGCGTCCAGATCGTGGCGGAGGGCCGGGGCGGCGAGCGCACCTGCTGCGGCGTGGTCCTGGGCACCTCGGACCTGGTCGGCCGCTGGCACGGCGACGTGCCGGCGGCCGACGTACGGCTCGAAGTCCCCTACGACGCACTGCGCGACGCAGCTTCGGGCCGTGCGCTCGGCACCGGCCTGGTCATGTCCGGCCGGGTCGGAATGCTGGGCGACTGGGCCGCCCTCGCCGCGTTCGGCGGTACGGCACGCGGCGCGGGCCTGCGGACCTACGTCACACGTCTCGCAGCGGCGGCCACGCCCGGCGCGGGCGGCGGGCCGGCCGCCCCGGGGGCGCGGGGGGCGCAGCAGGCCGGCGCGGACGAGCTGGTCGTCGTACTGGCCGCGCCCAACGACGAACACGGCGAGCTGAGCGTGATGGCCCAGGACCGCTCCCGCGCGGCCCTGGCCCTCGTGGGTTCCACTCCCGGCGCCCGGCTGGTGCTGACCGGAGGCTTCGGCGCCCAGTTCAACACGACCGACGTTCCGCACTGGCGCCACTGCGCACGCTGGCTGCGGTCCCAGGGCATGGGTCCCGACGCGTTCGCCGGCTGCCTGGAGACCCGCCACAGCTCCGACGACGTGCTGTTCCTGCGGGAGTTCGCCCGACGGCTCGGCGCGGACCGGATCACCGTCGTCACCTCGGACTACCATGCCGCCCGGATTCGCTTCCTGCTGGACCTCGTACTGCCCGTGGCCACCGTCCGGGAGGTGGCCCATCCGTCCCTGCCACCCGCGCGGCGGGCCCAGTTGCGCGAGCACGACGAGACGGCACTCGCCAAGTCCGTGGCCGCGACGCTGCTGTTCGGCCCCGACCGGCTACTCGCCCCGCTGCGCGTGACGGTGGAGGATGGCATCGAGCGCTACGCGGTGACCGGGGCCTGACCGCCCGACCGCACCCGCACCCGCACCCGTACCTGAGACCGCGCCGTACCCGCGCCGACCACGACCGGAGGCTCCGTGACCGAGATCCCCTGCGACGCCGTGCTGTTCGACCTTGACGGTGTGCTGGTGCGGTCGATGGGTCTGATCGAACGGATCCTGCGCGAGTGGGCCACCGGGCACGGCCTGGACGCCGACGCCGTCGTCGCCCTCTCGCACGGCCGCCGCGACCTCGACCTCGTCCGGCTGGTCGCCCCGCACCTCGACGCCGAGGCGGAGACCGCCCGCATCACCGGACGCGAGGAGCGGGACTTCGCCGGGCTCGAACCGGTACCCGGCGCCCGCGAGCTCGTCGCGGCACTGCCCCGCGACCGCTGGGCCATCGTCACCTCCGGCACCCGGGCCGTGGCGCTGGGCCGGCTGGACGCCTCGGGCGTGCCGCGTCCGGTCCACCTGGTGGCCGCCGAGGACATCACCCGGGGCAAACCGGACCCCGAGGGGTACCTCCTGGGCGCCGCGCTCCTGGGCATGGACCCCGCCCGCTGCGTGGTCGTCGAAGACGCCCCGAGCGGCGCCGCGGCGGCCGCGGCGGCCGGCATGCGCTGCGTCGGGGTCGGCGACGCGGCCGCCGACCCCGCCGTGCCGCTGACCGCGCGGGTGGCGGACCTGCGCGCGCTCGCACCCCTGCACGGACCCGGCGCACCGGGACTGAGGATCCTTGCCCCGACCAGGAAAGGCCCCGCAGCATGAAGCACGTCATCGCCCTCGACGTCGGTGGTACGAGCATGAAGGCCGCCCTCATAGCCGAGGACCACACCCTCCTGCGCCAGGAACGCCGCCCGACCCCCGCCGCCGACGGGCCGGACGCCACCGTCGCCGCCGTCGTCGACTTCGCCGCGCACCTGCGGGCGTACGGCGAACGGACCTACGGGCGCGGCGCCGTGGCGGCGGGTGTGGGCGTGCCCGGCTTCGTGGACGAAGCCACCGGAACCGCCGTGTACGCGGCGAACATCGGATGGAGTGACGTACCGCTGCGCGCCCTCCTCGGCGAGCGCCTGGGCGGGATACCGGTCGCCGTCGGCCACGACATGCGCACCGGCGGTCTCGCCGAGGCCCGGCTCGGCGCCGGCCGGGGACTGGACCGCTTCCTCTTCATCGCGCTCGGCACCGGGATCTCGGCCGCCATAGGCATCGACGGCCGGTTCGAGGCGGGGGCCCACGGCGCGGCCGGGGAACTGGGCCACGTCATCGTGCGGCGGGGCGGCCGCGCCTGCAACTGCGGCCAGCACGGCTGCCTCGAAACGGTCTCCTCCGCCTCCGCGGTGGCGCGGGCCTGGGCGGAGGCGTCCGGCGACCCCGGTGCGAGCGCCGCCGACGCCGCCGCGGCGGTGCGCCGGGGCGACCCGCGGGCCGGGGCCGTCTGGGACGAGGCCGTCGCGGCGCTCGCCGACGGCCTGGCGGTCGGGGTGCAGCTCCTCGACCCGCGCGCCCTGGTGCTCGGCGGCGGTCTGGCCGAGTCGGGGGAGCTGCTGTTCGCCCCGCTGCGCCGGGAGCTGGGGGCCCGGCTGCCGCACCGCACCCCACTGCCGTCGGTCATACCTGCCGAACTGGGCGACCAGGCGGGCTGCCTCGGGGCGGGCCTGATCGCCTGGGACGCGCTGGCACGGACCGCCCGCCCGCGCCCCCTGGCCGGCTGAGGAGCGTCAGCCCGCGTCGCGGACCGCGACGATGCCGTTGAAGACGCCGACGTACGCGGTGCCGTCGGGGCCGAGGGTGATCGGGGCCCAGTTGTTGTCGTAGAGCGGGCCGGTGCCGGTCAGCCGGCGCCAGCGGCGCTCGCCGGTGCGGAAGTCCACGGCGGTGAGGTACCAGCCGTCGATCCCCCAGGAGTGGGGCTCCTTCTCGTAGAAGTAGAGCAGCCCGTTCGCGGTGGAGAGCTTCGGCACGGTGGAGGGCGAGCGGATGGCGCTCTCCCACACCGTGTCGCAGCCACTGCCGTCCGCGCGGACGTCGATGCGGGTCACACCGCCCACGACGGACTTGCCCAGCAGCAGGGTGGTGGGGTTCTCGTAGCCGTAGTTGTTCTCGACGACGATGCTGTTGCCCCAGGTGATCAGGGAGTTGTCGGTGGTCGAGGCGCCGGAGCCGAACACCGGCACCTTGCAGACCAGCCGCTGGTCGGCGCGGACGTCCACGCCCCGCCGGTAGACGAGGACGTTCATCCGGTCGTCGGCGTTGTCGGTGATGGCGACGTAGCCGTTGCCGAAGAGGTCCGGCGTGGTTCCCGAACCCTGGTTGACCGAGCCGGGCTTGGCGGCCGTCCCCCGGTCGTACGTCTGGCGCCACTGCACCTCGGGCGTGCCGTCGGCGGCGGCGCGGAAGCTGTAGAGCGCGTGGTCGGAGACGATGGAGACGCCGTCCTCGGCGACGGAGAAGGAGTTCTGGATCTCCTCGCCCCGCAACTGGACGGAACGGATCCGTGAGGTCGCCGGATCCACCGTGCCGACCCGGCCCTGGCGGGTGACCCACCAGATCCGGCCGTTCCAGTCGGGCATCACCGAGGTGACGGGGTCACAGGCGCCGCTGGGCCGGAGATTGGTCCAGGTCACGCAGTCGTGCGGGACGTGGCCGGTGAGGTCCCAGTCGTCGTCGACCGTGAACGTCCAGCTTCCGTCCGGCTCCTGGGAGTGGGCGAGGCGCAGGATGTGCTGGCGGGAGTCGGCCAGCACGGCCCGATCCTGGTCGTCCAGGTAGAAGTAGGCGCCGCCCGAGGTGTCCTTGAAGATCTTCGCGAAGTCGAGCGTCGTGATGGCCTCGACCGTCGAAGAGCGCTGCGGGAGCTGGTACTCCGCGAGTGTGTCGAGCGTACGGGGCTCCAGGAGCTTGACCTTGAAGCCCGAGAAGGTGCCGCACACCGTGACGAGCCGGCCGCCCGAGTCGAAGGTGGCGGTGGCGCACTCGCCGCCGAGGGCGGCGATCTTCCGGCTGGTCACCCGCGGGTTCTTGCCGAGCGGCCCCGACCAGGGGGACGTGGCGCTGCCCGCCGCGTCGGAGTGCATGCCGCTGCGGCCGTTGGGCGCGAGGAAGGGGTGCTGCGGCGGCGCCTCGCCGGGCAGCGGGACGGCAGCCGCGGGGCTACCGTCGTACTGGTTGATCAGGCGGTGGCCGGGGGCCTTGGGTATCTCCTCGGCCTGGGCCGGCGAACCTCCGTACATCACCGTGAAGACGGCGACGACCGGCAGCACGGCGCAGTTCAGCGTTCTTCGGAACATCCGGACTCCCTCCCTGTCTCTCCAGCTTGTCGACCTCGCGTCTGACATCGCGCCGCGGCCAGACGCTAGATCGCACTGCCTGAGGAGTCCATGGACGAGCCGGATGATTCACGAAGGCGCATCAGTCGATCAGGGGTTGAGGCTGGAGACCACGTTCGCGGTGGCCGTCAGGCCGTTGTGGATGGTCGCGGCCATGCTGCTGCTCGCGAGGTAGAAGCCGAGCAGCACGCAGACGACCGCGTGGGAGAACTTGAGCCCCCCGCTGCGCAGGAAGATCCAGGCGAGGATGAGGAGCAGGACGACCACCGAGAGGGAAATCACCATCGAAACCTCCTTGACTCGCCGTCATGGTGGCGCAGGAGGCGGTGCCTCCGGGCGAAAGACGTGTCCGCCGTACGGGTGTTGACGGTCCGTGACGGGTGGTCAGGCCTTGACGATCTCGTCCCAGTGGGTCGTACGGTCGCACCAGCGCTCCAGCAGCACCGGATCGTGGCCGACCGCGAGGAGCCCGGCGCCCGTCTCGGCGCGGTACTCCTCCACGACCGCGACCAGGGCGGCGGTGGTGGAGGCGTCCAGCATCGCGGTCATCTCGTCGCAGACGAGCCAGCGCGGACGCAGCACCAAGGCCCGTGCCAGGCAGGCGCGTTGCAGCTGACCGTCGCTCACCTCATGGGGACGGCGGGCGAGCAGATCACCACCGAGGCCGACCCGCCGGGTCCATGCGGCGACCGTCGCTTCCACCTCCGTACGGCGGCCCGTCGCGCGGAGCGGTTCGGCGACGAGGTCGCGCAGCCTCAGGCGGGGGTCGGCGGCGAGACGGGGCTGCTGGAAGACGACGCCGACCGCGGTGCGCAGGGAGCGCGGGGCCCGATGGGAGAAGCCGGTCACGGCGTGGCCGTCGAGCGCCACGGTTCCGCGGTCGGGGCGGTGCAGCAGGGCGGCGACCCGGGCCAGCGTGGACTTGCCGCAGCCGCTCGGCCCGAGCAGGCCGAGGGATTCGCCGGGGCGCAGGGTGAGGTGCGCGCCGCGGACGACAGGGGCGCGGCGATCGTAGCCCGCGGTGATGTCCTCCAGCTCAAGCATGGTGACAGGCCACCCCTTCGGTGAGCGCGGGCCGCCGGGTGCGGCAGAGTTCGTCGGCGGCCGCGCAGCGAGCGGCGAAGGCGCAGCCGGCCGGGAGCGCGCCGAGCTCGGGCGGAGCCCCGGGGACGGGGGTGAAGGCCCGCTCGGGGAGGGCGTCGAGGAGGCCCCGGGCGTAGGGGTGGCGAGGACCGGGCCCGCCGAAGAAGCCTTCGGCGGGGCCGAGTTCGACGATCCGCCCGGCGTACATGACGGCGACGGTGTCGGCGATCCGTTCGGCGGCGGCGAGGTCGTGCGTGATCATCAGCAGTGCCCGGCCGGCCTGGCGGGTGTGGGCGCGCAGCTCGTCGACGGTGCGCAGGACGAGGTCACGGTCGAGGCCGGTGGTCGGCTCGTCGGCGAGGAGGAGCGGCGCGTCGCCGACGAGGGCGAGCGCGGTGGCGGCCCGCTGGGCGAGCCCGCCGGAGAGTTCGTGGGGATGCCGGTCGAGATGGGTGGCGGGAAAGGCGGCCCGCTCGGCGGCCGCCTCCGCCGCCGCGCGCAGGGCGGCCTTGCCGAGCCGCCGGCGGCGGGCGGGCCGGTCGGACCCGCCGGCCAGTTCGCGGACGGTCTCCTCCAGGTGGGCGCGGATGGTGCGGACCGGGGTGAGGTGCGCGGCCGGGCTCTGCGGGACCAGGCCGACGCGGCGGCCCCGTACGGCCTCGGCCAGGGTCCGCTCATCGGCGGCGAGCAGGTCCAGGCCGTCGTCGAGCCGGGCCGATCCCGCGCTCTCGGCGTTCGCGGGCAGCAGGCCGAGCAGGGCGGAGGCGAGGACGGACTTGCCGCAGCCGCTCTCCCCGACCAGGGCGAGGCACTCCCCGGCCGCCAGGGAGAAGGTGGCGCCGGTGACGGCCTCGACGTACCGGCCGGCGGGCATGCGGAAGCGGACGGAGAGGCCCTCGACGCACAGGACGGGCCCGGCCGCGACGCCGGGACGAGGGCCGCCGGAGCCGCCAGAGCCGCCAGAGCAGCGGGCGGAGCCGGTCCGGCCGCCTTCGGTCGAAGTGCGGGGCGGCGGGCCCCCCGGGTCCGGCGAGGGCGCGGCGTCGGGATCGGCGGGGAGGCGGGTCACAGCGTCAGCTCCGAGCGGCGGCGGGGGTTCTGGCGCTCCCGCCAGGCGCCCGCGAGGCCGGCGATCGCCAGCGTCGGGACGATCAGCAGGAGGCCGGGGAAGAGCGTGGGCCACCAGTCGCCGGCGAGCAGCGAGCCGCGGGCGCCCTGTACGAGGTTGCCCAGGCTGGCCTGGTGGGCCGGGAGCCCGAGGCCCAGGAACGACAGGGCGGACTCGTGCCACATCGCGTGCGGGATCATCAGCACCGCGGCGAGGCCCGCCTGCGGGAGGACACCCGGCACCAGGTGCCGTACGGCGACCCGCCACCGCGAGGCGCCGCCCGAGATGGCCGCGTCCACGTAGGGGCGGCGGCGCAGGGACAGGACCTCCGCGCGGACGATGCGGGCCGTCGACAGCCAGTGGGTCACGGCCACGGAGACCACCACCGGCCAGACGCCCGGCCGGAACATCGCCACGACGAAGATGCCCAGGAGCAGGTGCGGGATCGAGGACAGGGTGTCCACCGCCCGCATCACCAGCCGGTCCGTCCAGCCGCCCAGCACGCCCGCGGCCGCGCCCACCGCCGTGCCGACCACGGTGGCGGCCAGCGCGGCCACCAGGCCGACGAACAGGGAGACCCGCAGCCCGTATACGCACCGCAGCAGCAGATCGCGCCCCACGTCGTCCGTGCCGAAGGGATGTTCCCACGAGGGCGGTTGGAGCTTTGCCGACAAGTCGACCGCCTGCTGGTCCAGTGGGGCCAGCGGCGGGACGACCAGCACCGCCAGCACGATCACCGCCATCACCACGGCCGACGTGCGGACCCGCAGGGTGCGCGTGGAGCGCCGGGCGCGCCCGTACGAGCGCCACGTCACCTCAGCCATCGAAGCCCACCCGCGGGTCGGCGAGCCCGTACAGCAGGTCGGACAGCAGGTTCCCGGCCAGTACCGCCGCGGTGGCCAGCACCGTCAGGGCCGCCAGCAGCGGGAAGTCCACCGCCGTGGCCGCCTGTACGGTCGCCGCCGCGATGCCCGGCCAGCTGAAGACGCTCTCCACCAGCAGTGCGCCGGTGATGAGCTCCGGTACCCGGGAGCCGATCAGCGTCAGCATCGGCAGCATGCCGGAGCGCAGCCCGTGCCCGAGCAGGACCCTGCGCTCCGCCAGACCCCGCGCGCGGGCCCCGCGTACGGGGTCCTCCGCCAGCGCGTCGGCCACGCCCTGGCGGACGTACAGGAAGAACCACGGCAGTTGGGAGGCGCCCAGCACCAGCGCCGGGAGGACCAGGTGCGAGGCGACCTGTCCGAAGGTGACCGCGTCGCTGCCCGCGTCCGTCAGGCCGCCCGAGGGCAGTGCCCCGAGCCGCACGGAGAAGAACCACATGGCCAGCAGGCCCAGCCAGAAGGCCGGGGCGGCCTCCAGGGTGTAGGCGAGCGAGGACACGAGCCGGTCCAGCGGGCCGCCCGGCCGGCGCGCGGCCAGCACCCCGAGCAGCGTGCCCGCCAGCACCGCGACCGCGAAGGCGCAGGCGGCGAGCAGGGCGGACCAGCCCACCCGCTCGGCGATCACGTCGGCGACGGGCTGGCGCATGACGGAGGAGTTCCCGAGGTCGCCGGTGAGCGCCGAGGCGAGCCAGTCCCACCAGCGCGCGACCAGCGGCTGGTCCACACCGAGGTTGATCCGCAGCTGGTCCAGCTCGGCTTGGGAAGCGGTGAGTCCGGCGGCGCCGGCGTAGGCCTTGACGGGGTCGAAGGGGGACAGCGCGGCGATGGCGAAGACGCCGAAGGTGACGGCGAGCAGGACCGGGGCGGCGAAGAGGGTCCGCCGCCCCGCCATGCGCGCCATCCTCCCCCAGGGCAGGCGGGCGGAGCGGGTGGTCACGTGGTCCGGCTCACTTCTGCTTCGGCTTCCAGGTCTCGACGTTCCACCACGGGCCGGAGCCGAGGCCGTGGTCGTGGGGCTCGATCTGGGTGCCGAGCCCCTCCCACGTGTCGTTCACGACGTAGAGGTGGTCGATGTGGGTGAGGAAGACGTAGCCCGGGTTCTTCACGAGCGCGCGCTGCACGGTGTCGTACGCGGCCTTGCGCGCCGCCGGGTCACCGCTCCTGCGTCCCTGCGCGAGGGCGGCGTCCACGGCCGGATCGTCGTACCAGGCCATGTTGTTGAAGCCGTCGCCGGCGAGCGAGGAGGTCAGCAGCTGGTACTGGTCGAAGTCCGGGTCGGCCGGGGAGCCGCCGCCCGCGAGGACGGCCTCGGTCTTCATCCGGGGCTCGATGACCTCCCAGGTGCCGGCCTCGGCCTTGACCTCGATACCGGCCTTCTTGGCGTCGGAGGCGAAGGCGAGCGCGTGGTCCTGGCGGATCTTGTCGCCGGAGGTGTACCAGAGGGGGAAGGATGCGCGGACCCCGTCCTTGACGCGGATGCCGTCCTCGCCCGCCTTCCAGCCGGCGTCGTCGAGGATCCTCTTCGCCCCGTCGAGGTCGTGACGGCGCTCCGTGCCGGCCGTGAACCACGGGCTGTCGGTCGGCACCGGGCCGTAGGCGGGCTTGCCCGCGCCCTCCAGCAGCTTGTCGACCATGGTCCGCCGGTCCACGGCGATGTCCAGCGCCTGCCGGACCGCCAGGTCACCGGTGACCTTGTGGTGCGTCGGGAGGGTCACGTTGCGGTAGTCGAAGGTCTTGGCCGCGTGGATCCGGCGCCCCCTGTCCTTGTCGAAGGCCTCGGCCAGGTTCGGCGGCAGGACGGCCCCGTCCAGCTCGCCGGAGCGCAGCCGGGTGGCGCGTACGTCGTCGTCCTTGATGACGGCCATGGTGAACTTCTTCACCGCGGGCTCGCCGCCCCAGTAGCCGGGGTTGGCCTTGAAGCTGAGCTTCTCGCCCTTGGACCAGCCGACGAGCACGTACGGGCCGGTGCCGACGGGCCGGGTGGTGAAGTCACCGCTGTTGACGTCCTGCCGGCCCGCGATGTGCTCGGGGGCGATCGGCAGCACGGTCCGCTCGGCGAAGGGCGCGTAGGGGTACTTCAGCGTGAAGACGACGGTGTCCTCGCCCCGTGCCTCGACGCCCTCGATCGCGTCCAGTTCGGTCTTGGAGGCGTTGTTCGTCCTCGGGTCGAGGATCGTCCTGTAGGTGAAGACGACGTCCTTGGCGGAGAAAGGCGCTCCGTCGCTGAACTTCACGCCCCGGCGCAGCTTGTACGCGTACGTGCGCCCGTCCGCGGAGACCTCCGGCAGGGCCTCGGCCAGGGCGGGCTTCAGCTTCATGTCCGCGTCGTGCGTGAGCAGCCCGTCGAAGATCTTGGAGTTGCCATCCTTGCCGTAGCCCAGCAGCGGGCTGAGGCTTTCGGGCTCGGTCGCGATGCCGACCACGACCGCGTCCGCGTCCGCGCCTGCCGCGCCCGGCGCGCCCGGTTCGGAGCAGGCCGCCATGCCCGTGATGAGTGCGGCGGCCAGGGTCGCCCTGGCCACTCCCCGTACTGTCCGGGCCGTCATGCGCTGCACATCCCTGTTCACGATCATCCGCTATTGCAAAGAGCTCGCAATAATGCCAGACGCGATCAGAAGACGACGAACCGGGTCACATGGAAGGCCCCGAGCCGCAGGGGTCTTGCGGGCCCCCATCCGCCGTGTCATATATGTCTAGACCTTTACCGGAGCGGCGGAAGGCACCCCGTGCGACGCAGCGCCCCCACGCTCGCCCTCTGCCTGGCCCTGACGGCCTTCACGGGACTCACGGCACTCGCAGGCCTCACCGCGTGCACCGTGCCCGACACCGAGCCCCCGCCCGCCCCCACCGGACTCACCGCGCAGGCCGGCAGCGCCACCACCGTGCACGTCATGTGGGAAGCCGCGGCCGGCCGGGACGGGGTGAGCGGCTATCAGGTCTTCGAAGGCGGCCGCCTGATCCGCGAACTCCCCGCCGAGAAGACCATGGTGGACATCACGGGCCTCGCCCCGCAGACCGGCTACGCCTTCACGGTCCGGGCCGAGGACGCCGCCGGGAACCTCTCCGTACCAGGCCCCTCCGCCCGGGTGACCACCCCGGCGGCCAAGGCCGAGGACCACCGGGCCCCGACCGCTCCGGCCGCCACCACCGGTCGCGCGACCGGGCCGCGGGCCGCCTGGGTGTCCTGGACGGCGGCGACGGACGACACGGGCGTGACCGCGTACGACGTCTACCAGGGCGGCGTCCGGATCCACACCGCCGGCCCCGGCGAGAGCGGCACCGCGCTGAGCGGCCTGCGGCCGGACACCGTCTACACCTTCACCGTCCGGGCCCGGGACGGGGCGGACAACTCCTCGCCCGACGGCCCGGCGGTGGACGTGACGACCCCGCCCGCCTCTGGCGAGGGGCCGGGCACCGCCCCCGCCGCGTTCACCGCGGCCGCCTCCCCCGGCACGGTCACGCTCACCTGGACCGCGCCGGACACCGGCCGCGAGACCACCGAGTACGAGCTGTACGTCAACGGACGGCCCACGACCGTCATCCAGTTCGGTGCGGGTGCGGTGCCCAGCGGCCGGGTGGAACACCGGCTCACGGTGGCCGAGCCGACCGGTACGGTGTGGGCCGTGAAGCTGCGGGCCAGGCTGCCCGACGGCAACTGGGGCGCCTTCTCCGCGGAGCGGCGGATCACCCTCGTCGCCTGAAAGCGGCCACCGATCCGGCCCGAACGGCACGGTCGGATAAGAAGATCACGCACAATACATCCGTGTTCGGTGCGTACTCGTTCCATGACGGTCAGGCAGATTCCGCGGACGGCGATCCCCCGCCGCACTCCGGCGACGCGCGGGGAAACCTGCCGCCGGATCCGGCGAGCTTCGTCGGCCGCGAGCGCGAACTGCGTCTCATACATGACCTGTTGGGCGAGCGGAGGCTGATCACCCTCACCGGGGTGGGCGGTGTCGGCAAGTCCCGGCTCGCCCTGCGGGCCGTAGCCGACGCCCGCCAGGAGCGGCCCGACGGCATCTGGTGGGTGGAGCTGTCGCCGCTGCGCGACCCCGGCCTGCTCACCGCGACCGTCTCCCACGCCGTCGGCCTCGCCGACCACGGCCCGCGCCCCCTCGACGAGGAGTTGTGCGCGTGGATGGCCGACAAACGCCTCCTCCTGGTCCTGGACACCTGCGAGCACCTGGTGGCCGGCTGCCGCCATCTGGTCGGTGAACTCCTCCAGTCCGCCCCCGGGTTGACCGTCCTGGTCACTTCCCGGGAGCCGCTCGGCTGTGCGACCGAAGAGGTCGTCGAGGTCCGCCCGCTGCCCTGCGAGGGGCCCGGCAGTGACGCCCTCGCCCTGTTCCGCGCCCGCGCCCTCGCCGCGACCCCGCAGGCCGCGGCCGCCTTCGCGGACCCCGGCCGGGCCGCGGTCGCGGCCGAGGTCTGCCGGCGTCTGGACGGCATCCCGCTCGCGCTGGAACTCGCGGGCGCCCGGCTGCGCTCATGGACGCTGGAACAGATCGCCGAGCGGATCGGCGAGCGCTTCGAGGTGCTGTCGGACGTCCGGGCGGCCCTGCCGCCCCGGCACCGGACGATGCGCACCACGATCGGCTGGAGCCACGAGCTCTGCGAGCCGCTGGAGCGGCTGCTGTGGGCCCGGCTCTCGGTCTTCACCGGTGACTTCGACCTCGCCGCGGCCCGCGCCGTATGCGCCGGCGGTCCGCTGCCCGCCGCCCGGGTGGAGCGCGTACTGGCGGGCCTGGCCGCCAAGTCGGTGGTCCTGCGCGCCGATGAAGAACGGGGTGCCGGGACCCGCTACCGGATGCTGGACACGATCCGCGAGTACGGGCACGACTGGCTGGCGGAGCTGGGCGAGGTGCGGCTCGTCGCCGACCGGCACGCCCACTGGTACGCGGCGCTCGCCCGGGCCGCCGACCGGGGCTGGCTGGGCCCGGGGCAGGTGGACTGGTACCGCAGGATCACCGCCGAGCACGCGCAGCTGCGTACGGCCCTGGAGCATCTGCTCGCGGCCGACCCGACGGCGGCGCTGGAGACGGCCGGGGCGCTGTGGTTCTACTGGTTCGCGTGCGGGCACGGGCACGAGGGCCGGGGCTTCCTGGAACGGGCGCTGCGGGCCGCTCCGGTCACGGGCGCCGCCTACAACCAGGCCCTGTGGGCCCTCGGGCTGACCGCGCTGCTCCAGGGCGACATGGACGCGGCCCGGCAGCTCGGCGAGCGGTGCGCGCGGGACGCGGCCCGGCTCGCGGATCCCGAGCGGGAGCTGCGCGCGGCGTATCTGCGGGCGGTATCGGTCCTGATGCCCGGCGACCCCGTACGGGCCCTCGACCTGGCCGGTCCACGGGCCCGGGCGGGCCACGACGGGCGGACCGGCGCCCCGGGCCGGCTCCTGTGCCAGCTGGCCACCAGTTACGCCCTGTGCGACCTGGGGCGCTTCGGCGAGGCCACCGCGGAGGCGCGGGCCCTGCGGCACAAGTGCGCGGAACTCGGCGAGCGCTGGCTGCGGGCGTACGCGGACTACGTCCTCGCGGTGGCCGCGCTGGGCGTGGGCGAACACGCGGAGGCCGCCCGGCACGCCCGCGCCATGCTGTCCGGGAAACGGCTGCTCGGTGACCGCTTCGGCATCGCGCTGGGCCTGGACCTGCTGGCCGCTGCGGTGGCCGGGCTGGGCGACGGGGAACTGGCGGCGCGCCTGCTGGGCACCGGGCACGCCTGGTGGCGCACGGTGGGCCGGCCGCAGATGGGCTCGCCCTCGCTGACGGCCCTGCGGGACCAGGGCGAGCGGCAGGCCCGGGCGGCGATCGGCGACGCCGCGTACGAGACGGCGTTCCGGGGCGGCGCGGCGGAGTCCACCGGCTGAGCACCGCGACGCCGGTGGACTACGTACTGGATGACCGCGCGGGGGGCTCCCGTCAGTACGGGAGGGGTCTGCCCGACGGTGTGCGCAGGTCCAGGTCTCGGGGGGCGGGCTTGGGGACGGGCTTGCGGATCAGCTGCTGGCGCATGCTGTCTCCTCGCTCAGACCAGGGCCGGGCGGCGTGGTTCCACCGTGCGGCGGTCGGGGAGCAGTTCACCGGTGTCGTCGAAGATGACGACTCCGTTGCAGAGCAGGCTCCAGCCCTGTTCGGGGTGGGAGGCCACAATGCGGGCGGCGTCGTGGTCGGCGCTGTCGGCGGTAGGGCAGGGGGGCTGGTGGGAGCACATGGCGCACCTCCTCGCAAAGTGGGGCGGGAGGGCCGGTGGTCACCCGGTCGAACCGCGATCCACGGTGGCGGTGAGTATTACTGATCGCCACCCCCCGACGGAACCCATATTCGCCGTCCAGTTCAGGGTGTGTATGCCCGATTACCATGCGCTCATGCCCGCTATCCGGATCGTTCACCGTACGTCCCTCGCGCCGGCCGAGGCATGGCTGCGGCTCACGGACTGGGAGCGGCACGGCGCACGGGTCCCGCTCACCCGGACGATCATCGGGACGGCGCCGCCGACGCACGTCGGAACGACCTTCACGGCGCGCACCGGAGTGGCCGGGATCACATTCGACGACCCCATGGAGGTGGTCGTCTGGCGGCCTCCCGCGCAGGGATCGCCGGGGCTGGTCCGGCTGGAGAAGCGCGGCCGGACGGTGACGGGCTGGGCGGAGATCGAGATCCGCCCCCTCGCCGCCGGCGGCGCGGAGATCCACTGGCGTGAGGACCTGCGCCTGCGCGGCCTCCCCCGCGCCCTGGACCCGGTGGTCGCGGCGGCCGGCCGGTTCCTCTTCGGCCGGGCCGTCGCCCGGCTGCTGCACGCCTGAGGGCGCGGGCCAGGGGGGTGTCCGGCGGATCAGGCCCACCGGGGCGCCGCGAACCCGGCATGATCGGCGCGACATCCCCTCGCTAGTGCTGTGGCCGGGAAGGTTTGCCGGGTCGCGGCGTCCGGTGCGGTGGATCGCAAGGCGGAGGACCGCGGCTCGTACTGGACGTACTTGCGCGGTCCGACAACGCCGCGAGGTGCCGTGCCGGGCGCCGTGACCCGGTGAACCTTTCCGGTCACAGCACTAGGGTGCCGTGATCACCGAGCCGTTGATCACTACGCGACTGAGGAGATCTCCGTGGCCACTCCGCCACCGCCGCAGCAGGGCGCCGGCCCGTACGGCCCCTACAGCCCCAACAGCCCCTACGGCCCGCAGCAGGGCGGCCCCGCCGGAGCGGCGCCCGCCGGACCGCAGCCGTACGGCGCGCATGGCGCGTACGGCGCGTACGGCGCGCACCCGCAGCCGGGCCGGTACGGCTGCCGCCTGTGCGGGGCCTGGCCCGCCGCGCCCGCGACCGTGCGCGGACACCAGGGCATGATCGTGCTGATGCGCTTCCTGAGCCGGAGCGGGCCGTTCTGCCGCGACTGCGGGCTCGCCACCTACCGCCGCATGTCCTCGGACACGCTGTGGCAGGGCTGGTGGGGTCCCCTGTCCGCCTTCATCGCGCCCGTGACCCTGCTCATGAACCTCGGCCCGCGGGCCGCCTTCCGCCGGCTCGCTGCCCCGGCCGGCGGCTTCCGGCCGGCGCTCGACCCGGGCAAGCCGCTGTGGCGCCGGGTCCCCGCGCTGCTCTTCCTCGTACCGGTACTGCTCGTCCTCCTCGCGATACCCACGCTCATCGTGACCGGCCTGGTGGTCGGTGACGAGCAGCTGGCCGTGGGCCAGTGCGTACGCAACGCGGGCAGCTGGACGGACCAGGATCTTCGGGTCGAGCCGTGCGACTCGCCCCGGGCCCGGTACAAGGTGACCGTGCTGCTGGACACACCCGGCGCGCACTGCGCCCCGCTCGACCACCTCGCCGACCCGAAGTACGGCCCCGACGAGTTCACCAGCGCCTGCCTCACACCACTGCGCTGAGACGCGGGGTGCGGGGGCGTACCCCGCACCCCGCACCCCGCACCCCGCACCCCGCACCCCGCACCCCGGCCGAGGCTCAGCGCCTGGCTAGCGGATCGGCATTCCCGAGATCGTGCGGGCGATCACCAGCCGCTGGATCTCGCTGGTCCCCTCGAAGATCGTGTAGATGGCGCTGTCCCGGTGCATGCGCTCCACCGGGTACTCACGGGTGAAGCCGTTGCCGCCGAGGATCTGGACCGCCTGGGCGGTGACCTTCTTGGCCACCTCGCTCGCGAAGAGCTTGGACATCGAGCCCTCCGCCGAGTCGAACGGCCGGCCCGCGACCGCCATCCAGGAGGCCCGCCACACCAGCAGCCGGGCCGCGTCGATCTGCGTCCGCATGTCGGCGAGCTGGAAGGCCACCCCCTGGTTGTCGATGATCGGACGGCCGAACTGCGTGCGGGTCTTGGCGTAGTCGAGGGCCACCTCGTACGCCGCGCGCGCGGTGCCCACGGCCATCGCGCCGACCGCCGGGCGGGAGGCCTCGAAGGTGGCCATGGCCGCGTTCTTGACCCGCTCTCCCCCGCCGCTGCGGGCGCGCTCGCGGGCCCGCGCGAGGCGCTCGTCCAGCTTCTCCTTGCCGCCGAGCAGGCAGGAGCCGGGGATCCGTACGTCCTCCAGCACCACCTCGGCGGTGTGCGAGGCGCGGATGCCGTGCTTCTTGAACTTCTGACCCTGCGACAGCCCCGGGGTGTTCGGCGGCACGATGAAGGAGGCGTGCCCCTTCGTGCCGAGCTCCGGGTCGACGACGGCCACGACGATGTGGACGTTGGCGATGCCGCCGTTGGTCGCCCAGGTCTTGGTGCCGCTCAGCACCCACTCGTCCTTGGCCTGGTCGTAGACCGCGCGGGTGCGCATCGAGCCGACGTCGGAACCGGCGTCCGGCTCGGAGGAACAGAAGGCGGCCACCTTCACGTCGTTCTGGTCCCCGTACATCTGCGGGATCCAGGTGCCTATCTGTTCCTCGGTGCCGTTGGCGACGACGCCGATGGCCGCGAGGCCGGTGCCGACGATGGACAGCGCGATGCCCGCGTCGCCCCAGAAGAGCTCCTCCATCGCCATCGGGATGCCGAGGCCCGTCGGGTCGAAGAACTGCTGGGCGTAGAAGTCCAGCGAGTAGATGCCGACCTTGGCGGCCTCCTGGATGACGGGCCAGGGAGTCTCTTCGCGCTCGTCCCATTCCGCGGCGGCGGGGCGCATCACATCGGCGGCGAAGCCGTGGATCCAGTCCCGTACCTGCTTCTGGTCGTCGTTCAGCTCCATGGTGAACTCCGCCATGTCCCCTCCACCTGTCTGTGCTCGTCCCTGCGCATGTTACTAGCGGTAACAGACGCGAAGGCCACAGTCTGTTACCGGCGAGTAAGCACTGTCAAGCACGGTCAAGCACCGGCGATAGGGGCGACGGCGTGTGCCGGGTGTTACGTTGCGTGGGCGTCAGGACATCGCAAGGGCGGGGAGAGAAACACGTCATGGACACCACTCAGCAGGCCGGCGAACCGGGAGCGGCCGAGCGCCGCCGGCGGGAGCTGCTCGAAGCCGCCGACCGGGTCGTGCTCAGGGACGGCCCCAAGGCCTCCATGAACTCCATCGCGGCGGAGGCCGGCATCACCAAGCCCATCCTCTACCGGCACTTCGGGGACAAGGCGGGCCTGTACCAGGCTCTCGCCGTCCGGCATACCGACGCCCTCCTCGACTCGCTGCGGGCGGCGCTCGACGCCCCCGCCGAGCGGCGCAGCCGGGTGGAGGCGACCCTCGACACCTATCTCGCCGCCATCGAGGCCCGCCCGCAGGTCTACCGCTTTCTCATGCACCCGGCCGAGGACTCCCACACCGCCGAACGCGGCTTCGACGTCGGCCTGCACTCGGCCCCGCTGCTGCGGCGGCTCGGCGAGGAACTGGCCGAGGTCATCGGCGAGCGGGTGGACCTGGGCCCCGGGGGCGAGCGGCTGGCCCGGGTCTGGGGCCACGGCATCGTCGGCATGATGCACGCGGCCGGTGACTGGTGGCTGGGTGAACGCCCCTGCGAACGCGCGGAACTCGTCGCCGGCCTCACCGACCTCCTCTGGGGCCGCCTCTCCACCGCGGGCAACCGCGTAAACGGCCCGGGCTTCTGACCCGCCTCAGCCTCGCCGGGGGGGGGGGGGGGGGGGGGGGGGGGGGGGGGGGGGGGGGGAGAGGGGGAGGGAGGGGGGGGGGGGGGGGGGGGGGGGGGGGGGGGGGGGGGGGGGGGGGGGGGG
>NZ_JBVHVF010000030.1:0-70961 GCF_055564955.1 Streptomyces sp. NPDC028910
CCGCGGGACGGGCCCGCCCCACCCCGCCCCCGAGGGGGCGGGTGGGCAACCACCGGCCAGGAGCGGGGGGTCGAGGGGGTAAAAGTCCCGCACGCCCGGGACCCCGTACCGCCCCACCCACGTCACAGCTGGGCTGCAAGGCCGACCCACCGGGGCCGGGGTGCCGCGCCGCGCCAATAGAATCGCCGGGTGGATACGACCCTGGATGACCCCCTCGTCGGGCGCGTGCTCGACGGCCGCTACCGCATCGACGCCCGTATCGCGGCCGGCGGCATGGCCACGGTCTACCGGGCCGTCGACACCCGCCTCGACCGCGTCCTCGCGCTCAAGGTGATGCACCCGGCCCTCGCCGGGGACGCCGCCTTCGTCGACCGGTTCATCCGCGAGGCGAAGTCCGTGGCCCGGCTCGCCCACCCCAACGTCGTCGCCGTCTTCGACCAGGGCACGGACGGGCCGTACGTCTACCTCGCCATGGAGTACGTCTCCGGCTGCACCCTGCGCGACGTGCTCCGCGAACGCGGCGCGCTCCAGCCCCGGGCCGCCCTCGACATCCTCGAACCGGTCCTCGCCGCCCTCGGGGCCGCCCACCGGGCCGGTTTCGTCCACCGCGACATGAAGCCCGAGAACGTCCTGATCGGCGACGACGGCCGGGTCAAGGTCGCGGACTTCGGGCTGGTCCGGTCCGTCGACTCGGTCACCAACACCACCGGCTCCGTCCTCGGCACGGTCTCCTACCTGGCCCCCGAGCAGATCGAGAACGGCGTCGCCGACACCCGTGTGGACGTCTACGCCTGCGGTGTCGTCCTCTACGAGATGCTCACCGGCTCCAAGCCCCACCTCGGCGGCACCCCCGCTCAGGTGCTCTACCAGCACCTCCACGAGGACGTCCCGCCCCCCTCCGCCGCGGTCCCCGGGCTGCCCGCCGGGCTCGACGAGCTGGCCCTGCACGCCACCGCCCGCAACCCCGAGCTGCGCCCCTACGACGCCGCCGCCCTGCTCGGCCTCACCCGCGAGGCCCGCGCCCTGCTCAGCGACGCCGAGCTGGACGCCGTACCGCCGCAGGCGCGCGCCGAGGAGCGCTCGTCCGCCGAGGACCGCACCGGCGTGATCCCGCGCCCGGTGGCCGTCCCGCAGCCCGCGCAGCACCCCGTGGAGCACACCTCCCGCCTGGAAATGCCGCCCCCGCCGCCCGCTCCGACCGCGCACCGGCCGGCCGCCGCCGGGCGGCCCCGCCGCGGCATGCTGCTCGTCATCGCCGGCGTGCTGCTCGCCCTGGGGCTCGGCGCCGGGGTCTGGTACATCAACTCCGGCCAGTTCACCAAGGTCCCCAACCTGCTCGGCAAGACCGAGGAGCAGGCCAAGTCCCAGCTCTCCGCGGCCGGGCTCGGCGTGAAGGGGGTCGAGCGGAAGTTCAGCGACGCCTTCGAGCGCGGGACGGTGATGAACACCGATCCCCCGGGCGGGCGGCGGATCCGCGGCAACGGCGCGGTGACCCTCACGATCTCCCGCGGCCCCGAGGTCGTGGCCGTGCCCAACCTGAAGGGCAGGCCGCTGGAGGAGGCCAAGGCCGAGCTGACGAAGGCCGGGCTGGCCCCGGGGATCGTCACCCAGGCCTTCAGCCAGGACATCGCGCAGGGCTCGGTGATCAGCACCGACCCGGTGGGCGGCGAGAAGCGGGCGCCCGACACGGCGGTCTCGCTCGTCGTCAGCAAGGGCCGCCCGGTGCCCGTCCCGAGCGTGGCCGGGATCCCCGTCGACCAGGCGAAGGCCAGCCTGGAGGCCCTGGGCCTCAAGGTCGACACGGCCCCCGAGCAGGTCAACTCGCCCGCTCCGGCCGGGACCGTCGCCAACCAGTCGATCGGCGCCGGCACCCAGGCCGCGGCCGGCGACACGATCACGCTGACCGTGTCCAAGGGCCCCCGCCAGCTCCCGGTCCCGAACGTGACGGGCCAGGAAGTGGACGCGGCCCGCAAGGCCCTGGAAGCCGCTGGCTTCAAGGTGAAGGTGGACCGGCCCCTGATCTCCTTCAGCAACACCGTCGACGCCCAGTCGGTACCGGCCGGGCAGAACGCCCCCGAGGGCAGCACGATCACCATCAGGACCAAGGGACTGTAGGCCGCAGTGATACGCAATCCAGTGGGCGGGCACGTCCCCGTCGCCGGCGGTCTCGCTTCGGTCGGCCTGACCTACGCCCGCGAGATGGGCGCCGAGGCCGTGCAGGTCTTCGCCGCCAATCCGCGCGGCTGGGCCACCCCGCTCGGCAATCCGGCGCAGGACGAACTCTTCCGGGCGCAGTGCGCGGCCGCGTCCATCCCGGCCTACGTGCACGCGCCGTATCTGATCAACTTCGGCTCGCACACCGAGGCCACCGTGGAGAAGTCGGTGGAGTCCCTGCGCCACTCGCTGCGCCGCGCCCGGCAGATCGGCGCGCTCGGGGTGGTCGTCCACACCGGATCGGCGACCGGAGGCCGCCCGCGCGAGGCGGCGTACGCGCAGGTCAGGGAGCACGTGCTGCCGCTGCTGGACGAGCTGACTCACGAGGACGACCCCTTCCTGCTGCTGGAGTCGACGGCCGGGCAGGGCTCCTCGCTGTGCTCGCGCACGTGGGACTTCGGCCCGTACTTCGAGGCGCTCGACCACCACCCGAAGCTGGGGATCTGCCTGGACACCTGCCACGTCTTCGCGGCCGGTCACGATCTGGCGGAGCCGGGCGGGACGAAGCTGACGCTGGACCTGCTGGTGGAGACCGTGGGCGAGGGCCGGCTGAAGCTGGTCCACGCGAACGATTCCAAGGAGGGCGCCGGCGCCCACAAGGACCGGCACGCCAACATCGGCCAGGGCCACATCGGCCGGGAGGCCTTCGCCGAGCTGTTCACGCACCCCGCGATGGAAGGCGTACCGCTGATCATCGAGACGCCGGGCGGCAAGGAAGGGCATGCGGCGGACGTGGCGCTGCTGAAGGAGCTGCGCGGCCCGCGGTGACGACGCCCGTCCCGGTGACGACGCCCGTCCGGGTGACGACGCCCGTCCGGGTGACGCCCGGCCGCGCCCCTTACAGCTCGGGGCCCTCGCCGGGCTCCTCCTGGTAGGAGTAGCGCTGCTCGCGCCAGGGATCGCCGATGTTGTGGTAGCCGCGCTCCTCCCAGAAGCCCCGGCGGTCGGCGGTCATGTACTCGACGCCGCGGACCCACTTGGGGCCCTTCCAGGCGTACAGGTGCGGAACCACGAGCCGCACCGGGAAACCGTGCTCCGCGGTGAGCAGCTCACCGCCCTGGTGGGTGGCGAAGACGGTCCGCTCGGAGGCGAAGTCGGCCAGTCGCAGATTGGAGCTGAAGCCGTACTCGGCCCACACCATCACGTGCGTGACCTGCGGCGCGGGCGGTGCCAGGGCCAGCACCTCACGGGCGAGCACACCGCCCCATTCGGCGCCCTGCATGCTGAACTTCGTGACGCAGTGCAGGTCCGCCACGACGGACTCGAACGGCAGGGCCGTGAACTCCTCGTGGTTCCAGCAGTGCTTCTCACCGTCGGCCGTCGCGCCGAAGACGCGGAACTCCCAGCGGTCCGGCTTGAACTTGGGTACGGGCCCGTAATGGGTGACCGGCCAGCCCCTCTGCAGCCGCTGCCCCGGTGGAAGCTCCAGCTGCTCTGCTTCCGGAGATTCCCGGCTTTCCGGCTGACCCATGACTCCATGGTGACAGACTGGGCGGGGTGGTCATGACCAGCTCTGAACCGATTCGGGCAAGTCACGGCAACTCACACTAAGGAGGCACTTACTGGACGGCCTCCGGCGGCGGTGCAAGGATGCGCGCAACTGCCCCGTCACATAGCTGACATTGCCTGGAAGGAGCCTCTGCGATGCAGGGCGACCCCGAGGTCCTTGAGTTTCTGAACGAGCAGCTGACCGGTGAGCTGACGGCCATCAACCAGTACTGGCTGCACTACCGCATCCAGGACAACAAGGGCTGGACCAAGCTCGCCAAGTACACGCGTGAAGAGTCCATCGATGAGATGAAGCACGCGGACAAGATCACCGAGCGCATCCTGATGCTCGACGGTCTGCCGAACTACCAGCGCCTCTTCCACGTACGCGTCGGGCAGACGATCACGGAGATGTTCCAGGCGGACCGCCAGGTCGAGGTCGAGGCCATCGACCGGCTCAAGCGCGGCATCGAGGTCATGCGCGGCAAGGGCGACATCACCTCGGCCCGCCTCTTCGAGGAGATCCTGGAGGACGAGGAGCACCACATCGACTACCTCGACACCCAGCTGGAGCTCATCGAGTCCCTGGGTGAGGCGCTCTACATCGCGCAGCTGATCGAGCAGCCGAGCTAGCCCGACCGGCTCGACCCGACCCGGCCCGGGCGTACCATGCCCTGGCTGGCTGGGTGGCTGGGTCTAGGCCACTTCCGCCAACTCGGGCGAGCGCGCCGGCTGCGGATCGGCGGCGAGCACGGCCACCGCGTCACCCTTCTCCAGCAGCTCCCGGCGCGGGCACGCCCCACGGCCGAGGATGCCCTGGATGGTGCGCACGCAGGAGCCGCAGTCGGTGCCGGCCTTGGTGGCCGAGGCGATCTGGCGCGGGGTGCAGGCCCCGGCTGCCGCGTGCTCCTTGACCTGCTTGTCGGTGATGCCGAAGCAAGAGCAGACGTACACGCGGTTCACCTCCCTGGGCGGAGTGGTTCGGCGAGCCATCCCCGATTCGGTGAGGCTTACCTAACCGTACCCAAAGTTAGGGTCACCTAAAAGACCTGGATACGACGATGGGGCGCGGATCACATCGATCCGCGCCCCATCGCTGTACGAAGGTACTGACTGATCCCTACTGGTCGCGGTACATCTCGGCGACCAGGAACGCCAGGTCCAGGGACTGGCTGCGGTTGAGCCGCGGGTCGCAGGCCGTCTCGTAGCGCTGGTGCAGGTCGTCGACGAAGATCTCGTCGCCGCCGCCCACGCACTCGGTGACGTCGTCACCGGTGAGCTCGACGTGGATGCCGCCCGGGTGGGTGCCGAGCTCCTTGTGGACCTCGAAGAAGCCCTTGACCTCGTCGAGCACGTCGTCGAAACGGCGCGTCTTGTGGCCGGAGGCCGCCTCGAAGGTGTTGCCGTGCATCGGGTCGGTGACCCAGCCGACGATCGCGCCGGAGGCGGTGACCTTGTCGACCAGCTCGGGGAGCTTGTCGCGGACCTTGTCGGCGCCCATGCGGACGACGAAGGTCAGCCGGCCCGGCTCGCGCTCGGGGTCCAGTCGGTCGATGTACGTCAGCGCCTCGTCCACCGTGGTGGTGGGGCCGAGCTTGATGCCGATCGGGTTGGCGATCTGCGAGCAGAACTCGATGTGCGCGTGGTCCAGCTGGCGGGTGCGCTCACCGATCCAGACCATGTGGCCGGAGGTGTCGTACAGCTTGCCGGTGCGCGAGTCGGTGCGCGTCAGCGCGCCCTCGTAGTCGAGCAGCAGCGCCTCGTGGGAGGCGTAGAACTCGACGGCCTTGAACTCGGCCGGGTCGGTGCCGCACGCCTTCATGAAGTTCAGCGCGTTGTCGATCTCCCGGGCCAGCTGCTCGTACCGCTGTCCGGACGGGGAGGACTTCACGAAGTCCTGGTTCCAGGCGTGGACCTGGCGCAGGTCGGCGTAGCCGCCGGTGGTGAAGGCGCGCACCAGGTTGAGCGTGGAGGCGGACGCGTTGTACATGCGCTTCAGCCGCTCGGGGTCCGGGATCCGGGCCTCTTCGGTGAAGGCGAAGCCGTTGACGGAGTCGCCGCGGTAGGTCGGCAGGGTGACGCCGTCGCGGGTCTCGGTGTCCTTGGAGCGCGGCTTGGAGTACTGGCCCGCGATGCGGCCGACCTTGACGACGGGCACGGAGGCCGCGTACGTCAGGACGGCGCTCATCTGGAGCAGCGTCTTCAGCTTGGCTCGGATGTGGTCGGCGGACACACCGTCGAAGGCCTCGGCGCAGTCGCCGCCCTGGAGCAGGAACGCCTCGCCCTTGGCGACGGCTCCCAGACGGGCACGCAGCTGGTCGCACTCACCCGCGAAAACGAGCGGAGGATACGACTCGAGGTCCGCGACGACAGCGCGCAGAGCCTCGGCATCGGGGTACGAAGGCTGCTGCGCCGCGGGAAGGTCTCGCCAGGTCGCCTTTGCGGCGAGGGCGTGGGTTTCAGCGTTCACGGTCACCTCGTACACATTACGGCGTCACACGTCCCGTCCAGTCCGACGCCCACTACGTGAGACGGGCCGCCTCGAAGGCCGGGGCGCCCGCAGAGAACGGAATCCATGGTTCAGCCCACGCCGTGAGACGGATACAGCGACAGGAGGCCGGTCTGGGTTAGGGTGCCGCACATGTACGCGCACTCGAACCAGAACTGGTGGTGGCCCGCTCCCGGCGGCCCACTTCTCGCGCGTACCTGACGACACGCACGACGCGAAGGCCGCCCCGAGGGGCGGCCTTCCGCATGCGGTGACCACGACACCGCGGACGCGGGCCGCTCCTCCCACCGGAAGGACGCCGCTCCGAATGAATCTCAGCCGACTGCTCGACGACTCCTGCCCGCCGTTCGCCCTGCTGCGCCGGCGGACCCCCGGCCGCGACCACGACACCGTCGAGGTGCTGCTCGGCCCGGTCCACGAGGCCGGGCGCCTCGCCGACCTGCCCGTCCGGGAGCTGCCCACCCTCGCCCTGGTCCCCTTCCGGCAGATCCGGGAGCGCGGATTCGACGTACGCGACGACGGCACGCCACTGAGCGTGCTGGTCGCCGAGGAGGCGTACGAGATCCCCCTCTCCGAGGCGCTGGCCGCGCTGCCCGCGCACGCCGTACGGGTCGACGGAGGCGGCTTCGATGTGCCCGACGAGGAGTACGCGGCCACGGTCGAGCGGGTGATCGAGGACGAGATCGGCCGCGGCGAGGGCGCCAACTTCGTCATCCGGCGCACCTACGAGGGCCGGATCGACGGTTTCCGCCGGGCGGACGCCCTGGCCCTGTTCCGGCGGCTGCTGGCGGGCGAGCGGGGCGCGTACTGGACGTACGTCGTCCACACCGGGGACCGCACCCTGGTCGGGGCCAGCCCCGAGGTCCACGTGCGGATGTCCGGGGGAACGGTCGTGATGAACCCGATCAGCGGGACGTACCGCTATCCCGCGGGCGGTCCCACCGTGGACTCCCTGCTCTCCTTCCTCGGCGACCGCAAGGAGACGGAGGAGCTGTCGATGGTGGTCGACGAGGAGCTCAAGATGATGTGCACCGTCGGCGACATGGGCGGGGTGGTCGTCGGACCGCGGCTGAAGGAGATGTCCCACCTCGCGCACACCGAGTACGAGCTGCGCGGGCGCTCCTCGCTGGACGTGCGGGAGGTGCTGCGGGAAACCATGTTCGCGGCGACGGTCACCGGCTCGCCGGTACAGAACGCCTGCCGGGTGATCGAGCGGTACGAGGCCGGCGGCCGCGGCTATTACGCGGGGGCGCTGGCCCTGCTGGGCCTGGACTCCGCGGGCGCTCAGACCCTCGACTCGCCCATCCTGATCCGCACCGCCGACATCGACGGGGACGGGGTGCTGCGGGTGCCCGTCGGCGCCACCCTCGTACGGCACTCCGACCCGGCGGGCGAGGTGGCGGAGACCCACGCCAAGGCCGCCGGGGTGCTGGCGGCGCTGGGTGTGCGGGCGGCGGCGCCCCGCCCGGCCTTCGAGGGGGCGCGGCTGGCGGACGATCCCCGGGTTCGGGCGGCCCTGGCGGCCCGGCGGGCGGACCTGGCCCCCTTCTGGCTGCGCATGCAGGAGCAGCCGGCCGCACCGGCCGGCCACGCGCTGGTGGTGGACGGCGAGGACACCTTCACCGCGATGCTGGCCCACGTGTTGCGGGTGGCCGGGCTGGAGGTGACCGTACGCCGCTACGACGATCCGGGGCTGCGGGCGGCGGCCCTGGCGTGGGAGGGCCCGATCGTGCTGGGCCCCGGCCCGGGGAACCCGGCGGACGCGGCCGGCCCCAAGATGCGGACGCTGCGCGGGCTGGCCGCGGATCTGCTGGCCTCTCACCGGGGCGGGCTGCTCGGGGTCTGCCTGGGCCACGAGCTGCTGGCGGCCGAGCTGGGGCTCCCGCTGGTCCGCAAGGCGGAACCGGCGCAGGGGGCGCAGACCCGGATCGACCTGTTCGGGGTGGAGGAGGTGGTCGGCTTCTACAACACGTACACCGCGCGGTGCGAGGCCGGCGCCGAGCCTGCGGGGGTGGAGGTCTCGCGTGACCCGGCCACGGGCGAGGTCCATGCCATCCGCTCGGCCGCGGGCGGCTTCGCGGGGGTCCAGTTCCACCCGGAGTCGGTCCTGACCCTCCGCGGCGCGGAGCTGCTGCGCGAGCTCCTGACGGGGGTCATGGCCCCGGCCTGATCCGCTGCGCGGGCCCCCCGAAAACTGGGGCTCCGCCCCAGACCCCGCGCCTCAAACGCCGGCGAGGCTGAATCCTTCAGCCCGTCCGGCGTTTGAGGACCGGGTCCGGCGTCAGGAAGGGACAAGCGTGTTTTCGGAGCGGCGGCCCGCCAAGAAGTCGGCCACGTTCTGGACCGTCGTGTCGATGATCTGACCCACCGCGTCACTCGTGTAATACGCCTGGTGCGAGGTCACCACCACGTTCGGGAAGGTCACCAGCCGGGCCAGGGTGTCGTCCTCCACCGCCTCCAGGGACTTGTCCAGGAAGAAGACACCGGCCTCCGCCTCGTACACGTCGAGGCCGACGCCCGTGAAGCGGCCCGCCCGGAGCTCCGCCACCAGCGCGTCCGTGTCGATCAGCCCGCCGCGGCTGGAGTTCACCAGGATCGCGTCGTCCCGCATCAGCCGCAGCGCGGCCGCGTCGATGACGTGGTGGGTGGACTCCAGCAGCGGCACGTGCAGGCTGATCAGGTCCGAGGACGCGAGCAGCTCGTCCTTGTCCACGTACTTCATGCCGAGCTCCGCGCACGCCGGGTTCCGCGCCACGTCCCAGCCAAGCAGGTTCATCCCGAAGCCGTGCGCGATGCGGGTGAACGCCTCCCCGATCTTGCCGGTGCCGAGCACGCCCACCGTGCGGCCGCGCAGGTCCCGGCCCATCAGCCCGTTCAGCCGGAAGTCGAAGTCCCGGGTCCGGTTCGAGGCCCGGACGATCCGCCGGTTCACCGCCATCGCGAGGGTCCACGCGAATTCGGCCACCGAGTAGGGCGAGTAGTACGAGACCCGGCTGACGGTCATGCCCAGCCGCCCGGCCACGTCCAGGTCGATGTTGTTGAAGCCGGTGGAGCGCTGGGCGATCAGCTTCGTCCCGCCCTCCGCGAGGGCCCGTAGCACCCGGCCGTTCAGGTCGGCGTTCACGCTGGAGGAGACGATCTCGTATCCGGCCGCGATGGGCGCGGTGTCCTCGCTCAGGAAGACGTCGAGGCAGCGGACTTCGTGCTGCTGCCCGGCGAAGGCCTGCTCCAGGAGCGGCCTCTCGTCGGCGGTCACACCGAATGCCAGGATCTCCACGCGTGCTCCCGTACCTCGAACCACTCGGACCACTCGGACCACTCGGACCACTCGTCACCATGGGTCGTTCGTCACGATACGACCCATGGTGACGCGTCGCCGCTCAGCCGAAGAAGACCCCGACCTCCTTGTAGAGCGCGGGATCCACCGTCTTCAGCTTCGACGTCGCCTCCGCGATCGGCACCCGGACGATGTCCGTCCCCTTGAGCGCGACCATCGTGCCGAAGTCCCCGTCGTGCACCGCGTCGATCGCGTGCAGCCCGAACCGGGTCGCCAGCCAGCGGTCGAAGGCGCTCGGCGTGCCGCCCCGCTGGATGTGCCCGAGCACCGTCGTGCGGGCCTCCTTGCCGGTCCGCGCCTCGATCTCCTTCGCCAGCCACTCGCCCACGCCGGACAGCCGGACGTGACCGAAGGAGTCCTTGGTGGCGTCCTTCAGCACCATGTCCCCGTCCTTGGGCATGGCACCCTCGGCGACCACGACGATCGGCGCGTAGCTCGCCTTGAACCGGGAGGTCACCCAGGCGCACACCTGGTCCACGTCGAAGCGCTGTTCCGGGATGAGGATGACGTTGGCGCCGCCGGCGAGCCCCGAGTGCAGGGCGATCCAGCCGGCGTGCCGGCCCATGACCTCGACGACCAAGACCCGCATGTGGGACTCGGCCGTGGTGTGCAGCCGGTCGATGGCCTCGGTCGCGATGCCGACGGCGGTGTCGAAGCCGAAGGTGTAGTCCGTGGCGGACAGGTCGTTGTCGATGGTCTTCGGCACGCCGACGCAGGGGATGCCGTACTCCTCGTACAGTCTGGCGGCGACCCCGAGGGTGTCCTCGCCGCCGATCGCGATGAGCGCGTCCACCTCGTACTTGGCGAGGTTCTCCTTGATGTCCCGCACCCCGTTCTCCGTCTTGAACGGGTTGGTGCGCGAGGAGCCGAGGATGGTGCCGCCCCGGGGCAGGATGCCGCGGACCGCGGGGATGTCGAGCGGGACCGTCCTCCCCTCGACCGCGCCCCGCCAGCCGTCCTTGAATCCGATGAACCCGCAGCCGTACTCCTGCTCGCCCTTGCGGACGACGGCCCTGATCACCGCGTTGAGCCCGGGGCAGTCGCCGCCGCCGGTCAGCACTCCGACCTTCATGGAATCCTCCTTCGCCATGACGGTCACGCTAGTGGTGACCCAGGTCACAGCAAGGCTCCTGGAGAAGGCAATTCCGGTGGAATCGCGGGGCGTTGCGTACGCCCGTTCACTCGGACGAAGTCGTAAGTACGATCGACGCCCGGCGGGCGCGGCGGCCCGGACAGGGCCTAGGCGTCGTCCAGGCCGCGCTCTATCGCGTACCGGACGAGCTCCACGCGGTTGTGCAACTGCAGCTTGCCGAGGGTGTTCTGGACGTGGTTCTGCACGGTGCGGTGGGAGATGACCAGCCGTTCCGCGATCTGCTTGTACGAGAGTCCCTTGGCCACCAGCCGCAGTACCTCGGTCTCCCGGTCGGTCAGCTGCGGCGCCTTCGGCTCGTCGGAGGCGGTCGGCACCGGGTCGGTGGCCAGGCGCCGGTACTCGCCGAGCACCAGCCCGGCCAGGCCCGGGGTGAAGACCGGGTCGCCGACCGAGGTGCGGCGGACCGCGTCGATCAGCTCCTGGGCGCCGGCGGACTTCAGCAGGTAGCCGGTCGCGCCGGACTTCACCGCCTCCAGGACGTCCGCGTGCTCGCCGCTGGCCGACAGGACCAGGACCCGCAGCGCCGGGTTGGCGCCGACCAGCTCCTTGCAGACCTGCACCCCCGGCATGCCGGGCAGGTTCAGGTCGAGGACCAGGACGTCGGGGGTGACGGCGCGGGCCCGGCGCACCGCCTCGGGGCCGTCGCCGGCGGTGGCCACCACGTCGAAGCCCGCGGCGGCCAGGTCGCGGGCGACCGCGTCCCGCCACATCGGGTGGTCGTCGACGACCATCACCTTGATCTCGTACAGCTGGTGCGGCTGGTTCACTTCGGTGCGCTCGCTCATCTCTTGTCCGCCCTGTCCCTGGGTACCTTCAATTCCACTTCGGTGCCCTGCCCGGGGACGGACACCAGATCGGCGCTCCCGCCGAGGTCACGCAGCCGGCCGCGGATGGACAGGGCCACCCCCATCCGGCCCTCGCCCTCCGCCTGGTCGAGCCGGCCCGCCGGGATGCCGGGACCGTCGTCGCGGACGGTCACGATCACCTCGTCGCCCCAGTCCTCCACCAGGATCCACGCCCTGGCCCCTTCCCCGGCGTGCTTGCGCACGTTGTCGAGGGCGGCGCCGACCGCCGCTGCCAGCTCCTTCGCGGCGGGTACCGGCAGCGGCACCGGGGTGCCCGGCTCGGCGAAGCTCACCCGGGACCCGGCGTGCGGGGCGAGGAGCGTCCGCAGATCCAGCTCGCCCTCGTCGGCGCCCGGTTCCTCCACCTCGTACGTGTCCACGAGCGCGCCGCGCCACTCGTCGCGGGAGACCCGGGAGGGCTGCACCAGCCCGCTGGAGACCAGCGTGCGCAGCGCCACCTCCTGCTCCCCCGCCATCCGGCCGAGCTCCTCGGCCTCGCCGCCCAGTTCGGTGCCGCGCCGCTGGACCATGGCGAGGACCTGGAGGACCCCGTCGTGGATGTCGCGGGCGAGGCGCTCGCGCTCGCGGGTGGCGGCCTCGATCTCCAGGGCGCGGGCGAGGGTGGCCTCGCTGGCCCGGGCGACCTCGACGACGTAGCCGATGGCCACCGAGGCGACCCAGACGAGCAGGACGTTGTGCAGGGTGTCCCGGGTGGGCTGGCCGCCGTGGATCAGGATGTTGGCCGCGGCCACGAAGGTGGAGGCGAAGCAGGCCCAGCGCCAGCCGCCCTTGATGGCGAAGCCGAGGACCGCGCCCGCGGTCCAGATGGTGGGGAGGGTGGGACCGCCCGCGGCGATCCGCTCCTGGGTGTCGGCGATCGGCGTGAGCGCGATGCCGACGATCGCGACGGTGAGGTCGGCGACGAGGAAGCCCCTGGTACAGCTGGCGGCGTTCGCCACCTTCCGGGAGGTGGCGAGGGTCCAGACGGCGAGGCAGGCGAGGTAGCCGGCCGCGACCCCGGGGTGCGGGAACTTCTTGTACGCGGCGGCGAACAGCAGCACCGCGTAAACCATGGTCAGCAGCCGGTACACCGTCAGGGCACGCCAGAGCGGCTGCTCGACCGACATGCGTACGACGCGTTCGCGTTTCGCCATCTCCCCCACCCCCTGCGGGCGGTACCGCCCGCCGCTACTCCGGCTTTCCGTCGCCCTTCTCGGCCTTGGCGGCCTTGGCCGCCTTCTCGGCATCGGCGATCTGGCGCTTGGCCGCCGTCGCGTAGATGTCGACGTACTCCTGGCCGGAGAGCTTCATGATCTCGTACATGACCTCGTCGGTCACCGAGCGCAGGATGAAGCGGTCGTTGTCCATGCCGTGGTAGCGGCTGAAGTCCAGCGGCTTGCCGATCCGGATGCCCGGGCGCATCAGCTTGGGAATCACCTTGCCGGGCGGCTGGATCTTCTCCGTGTCGATCATCGCCACGGGGATCACGGGCGCGCCGGTGGCCAGCGCCACCCGGGCCAGGCCGCCGGGCTTGCCGCGGTAGAGGCGCCCGTCGGGTGAACGCGTGCCCTCGGGGTAAATACCGAACAGCTCCCCGCGCTCGATGACCTCGATGCCGCTCCTGATGGCGGCCTCGCCGGCCCCGCGGGCGCCGGAGCGGTCCACCGGGAGCTGGCCGACGCCCTTGAAGAACGCCGCGGTCAGCTTGCCCTTGACGCCCGGGGAGGTGAAGTACTCCGACTTGGCGATGAAGGTGACCTTCCGGTCCAGCACGGCCGGGAGGAACAGCGAGTCGGAGAAGGACAGGTGGTTGCTCGCGAGGATCGCCGGCCCCTCCGCGGGAATGTTCTCGAGGCCCTCCACCCACGGCCTGAACGCAAGCTTCAGTGAACCGCCGATGGAGAACTTCATTGCGCCGTAGATCAACTCGAAAGCCTTCCTGTGTCTGTCGATCAGACCATATCCCCTGCCTCCCCCGGCAGCGGCCCGACGACCCTGGCCGGTGCCACCCCCGTCGCGTACGGTGAAGTCACACAGAGCAACGCACCCACCCGACGTCCATCATGATCAAGGAGACCCTGGTGCCCGTCCTCCCTGGAGCCGAGCCGTTCCGCCACGAGGGCGGAGAGGTCGGCGTCCTCCTCTGCCACGGCTTCACCGGTTCCCCTCAGTCGCTGCGCCCGTGGGCCGAGTACCTCGCCGGGCGGGGCCTGACGGTGTCACTGCCGCTGCTGCCCGGGCACGGGACGCGCTGGCAGGACATGCAGCTCACGGGCTGGCAGGACTGGTACGCCGAGGTGGACCGCGCCCTGCGGGAACTCCTGGACCGGTGCGAGCAGGTGTTCGTCTTCGGGTTGTCGATGGGCGCCGCGCTGACCCTGCGGCTGGCGGCCAAACACGGGGACGCCATCAGCGGCATCGTCCTCGTGAACCCGGCCAACAAGGTGCACGACCCGCTGGCCTTCGCCCTTCCCGTGGCCCGGCACTTCATCCGGTCGACGCCGGGCATCGCCAGCGACATCGCGAAGCCGGGCTCGGAGGAGGTCGGCTACGACCGGGTCCCGACCAGGGCCGCGCACTCGCTGCGGAAGTTCCTGCGGCTGGTCGACACCGACCTGCCGCAGGTGACGCAGCCGCTGCTGCTGCTGCACAGCCCGCAGGACCATGTCGTACCGCCCGTCGACTCGGCGCGGGTGCTGGCCCGGGTCTCGTCCACGGACGTCACCGAGACCCTGCTGGAACACAGCTACCACGTCGCGACGTTGGACCACGACGCGGAGCGGATCTTCGCGGACAGTTATGCGTTCGTCGGCCGACTGGCGGAGAGCGTGGGCAGGGAGGGGGCGCAGGCCGGTGGCTGAGCACGAGGAGCAGTCGGGCGGAGTCCCGCCGCTGGACGAGGAAGCGGCGTGGGCGGCGATCGTCGCCGGGTACGGGCAGGAGCCGCCGGACCCGCCGGGGGCGCGGCCGTTCAAGCCGATCGAGAACCTTCTCCTGCCGGAGGAGGACGTCAAACCGCTGCCTCCTGAGGCGGAACGGGGGACGGAGCCGGAGCCTGAGCCGGAGCCGCCGGCGGCACCGGCACTGGGCAGCTCGGTGATCTTCGCCCCGGGCGTGGGCATGGCGGGCCCCCGGGACCACTCGCTGGCGGAGCCTAAGGACGACGACCTGACTCCGGCGGAGGAGGGCCACTTCGTCCCGCCGGAGCCGGAGCTTCCGCCGGCGGACACGACGTCGAAGTTCGCGTGGCTGGCGGTGGTGGGCGGACCGGTGCTGCTGCTGCTCGCGGTGCTCCTGCAGTGGGACATGACGTGGTGGCTGACGACGCTGGGCATCGGCGGCTTCCTGGGCGGCTTCGCGACGCTGGTCGCACGCATGCAGCAGGACGACGACGAGGACGACGACCCGGGCCGCGGCGCGGTGGTCTGAGCCGGACCCAACGGGCTGCGCCCAGCCCCGGGGCTCCGCCCCCGGACCCCGCGCCTCAAACGCCGGCGGGGCTGAAAGATCAAGCCTCGCCGGCGTTTGAGGCGCGGGGTCTGGGGCGGAGCCCCGGTGCTTTTAGCCTCGCCGGCGTTTGAGGCGCGGGGTGCGGGGCGGAGCCCCGGGGGGCCGCGCCTGGAGTGTCGGGCTACGGCGCAGCCGGCAGGCGGAGGGCCGCCACCACCGGCAGGTGATCCGTCGCCGACCGCAGGTCCGTGGACGAGACCCCCGCCAGCCCCACCGGGACACCGCAGGCCAGGACCTCCACCCCCGCCGTCGCGAAGACCGCGTCGACGCGGCGTACCGGCGCCGACGCCGGGAAGGTGTGCTCGCCGCCCCACGGGGCCCGCGTCCAGCAGTCCTGCAGGACCTCGGCCAGCCGGCCGAAGGCCGTGCCGTCCGGGCCCTCGTTGACGTCGCCCGCGGCGATCCCGTGCGGGACGTCCAGCGAAGCGACCCGGTCCAGCAGCAGCCCCGCCTGGGCCTGGCGTTCCTCCCGCTGGAGCGACAGGTGGGCGCTGACGACCCCGACCCGCGCGGCCCCGATCCGGACCACCGCCGTGGCGAAGCCCCGCCGGTGCAGCCCGGGCGTGCGCGGCAGCAGCACGTCCTCGGTCCGCTCCACGAAGACCCGTAGCGAGCACAGCAGCAGCGGCCCGGCCGCCGTCGCGCCCCCGCCCAGCACCACCAGGTCGCATTTCGCGGCCAGCCTCGCCGCGTGCTTGCGCCACCGGAAGAACCGCGGCGCCTCCTGTACGAAGACCAGGTCCGGCTCGCACGCCCGGATGACCCGGGCCAGCGCCTCCTCGTCGTCGCGCAGCGAGCGGATGTTGTAGCTGAGTACCCGGATCACGGCGGAACCGTCCGGCTCCGTACGAGACTTCGGCAGCGAAGGCAGCAACTCGTCCATGCCCGCAACATACGCAGCCGCCCGCCGCTCCCCCAAGGGGCGCGGCGGGCGGTCCGGGTGGAAAGGGGGGCTCAGCCCTGGCGGGCCAGGTCCGCCGCGCCGACGAGCCCGGCCTTGCCGCCGAGCTGCGCGGCGAGCACCTGTGCGTGCGGACGCCAGGAGCCGCCGACGAGCCAGCGCTTGAAGGACTTGCGGATGGGGTCGAGGACGAGGTCGCCCTCGTCGGAGACCCCGCCGCCGACGATGAAGGCCGACGGGTCGAAGAGGGACGCCAGGTCGGCCAGACCCGCGCCGGCCCAGCGGGCCAGCTCGCGGAAGGAGTCGATGGCCACGGGGCAGCCCTGCCGGGCGGCCTGGCTGATGTGCTTGCCCTCGATGCCCTCGGGGGTGCCGTCGCCGAGCGCGAGGAGGATCGTCGCGTTCTCGGGGGTGGCGTTGGCGCGCTGCTTCGCGTACCGGACGAGCGCGCGGCCGGAGGCGTACTGCTCCCAGCAGCCCTGGCTGCCGCAGCCGCAGAGCAGGCCGTCCGGGACGACCCGGATGTGCCCGAACTCGGCGGCGACGCCGAAGCGTCCGCGCCGCAGCTTGTTGCCGATGATGATGCCGCCGCCCAGGCCGGTGCCGAGCGTGATGCAGATGACGTCCTCGTGGCCCTGGCCGGCGCCGAAGCGGTACTCGCCCCAGGCCGCGCAGTTCGCGTCGTTCTCGACGACGACGGGCAGGCCGATGCGCTGCTCGACCTTGTCCTTGAGCGGCTCGTGCCGCCAGTTGATGTTCGGCGCGAAGAGCACCGTCGCCCGCTTGTCGTCCACGTAACCGGCGGCGCCGATGCCGACGGCCTCGATGGTGTGGTTGCTGCTGACCTCGGAAACGGCGGCGCAGATGGCCTCCGTCACTCCGTCCGCGGTCGGCGGGGTGGGCACCTTGTACGTCTCAAGGATCGTGCCCTCTTCGTCGACCACGCCGGCCGCGATCTTCGTGCCGCCGATGTCGACGCCGATGGTGAGTCCCATTAGTCCCTCGGTTTCCGGTCAAACCCCGCCACGGCCAACGGTACCCGAGGGCGCCGGAGGTTCAGTCGAGATCGATCCGCTCGGTGGGGCCGGCGTCGGGGCCGTCGTCACGGGGGTCGCGGTCCCGGGACGTCGGCCCGGGGGCCGCGGGCTCGCCCCGCGTCCAGCGGCGCTCGTGGCCCTCGACGGCCGAACGGTAGGCGGCGAGCAGCTCCGAGCCGGCGGCCGCGAGATGGTCGAAGACCTCGGGGTTGCGCTCGATGACGGGCTTGGCGGCGGTTTTGGCCTGGTCGACGATCTGGCGCACCGCTCCCTGGGCGGCGACGCCGAACAGCGGGTTGTTCAGCCCGGAGACCTTGTCGGCGACCGCCTCGAAGAGCTTGAACAGCTCCTCGGCGGGGGTGCCGGTGGTCCCGGCGCCCGCCCGGCCCTGTCCGCGCAGGCGCTCCTTCTCGGCGGCGAGGTCCTCGGCACAGGCCTTGGCCCAGGCGTCGTCGTCGGTGGGGCGGTCGGTGGCCTCGCTCATGGCGGACTCTCCTGCGGCGGGTGCTGGGCGTGCGGTACGGGCTACCTTCGACGGTACCCGAACGGCGGTACGGAGTTCAGCGCGTGCGGGCCCGTTCAGCGCGTACGGGCCCGTTCAGCGCGTACGGGGCCACAGTCCCGGGTCCGGGGTGAAGCGGATGCGCAGCTCCCCCTCGGCCAGGGCCGCGCCGGAGACGGTGCAGCGGCGCAGGGCCGGCGGGAGCGGAACGATCCTGCGGTACGGGCCGGCCGTGAGCAGCAGCTCGTCCCCGCGGCGTACGAGGTCGAGGTCGCGCTTGTGGGCGCCGGGCAGCGGTACCACCCAGACGAGTACCCCGTCCTCGGCGAGCCGGTCCTCGACGGCCCAGGCCGGGCGGGGTGCGGGCACCGCCGGGACGAGCCCGTCCGAGGCGGCGAGCCGCTCCAGGTCCTGCGGGCCGCGGGGGTCGCGGCCGAGGTGGGCGAGCGCGACCACCGGGGTCTGCGCGGCCCATTCGGCGGCGTACTTCTCCTGCTGGCCGGCGAGCCCGGCGAGCCAGGGGTCGGCGGAGCCCTGCGGGAGCATCCGGTTGGCGACGACGGCGGAGAGGGGCAGCTGCTGGAGGGCGAGCCCGAGGCGTCCCAGCCGGAGCGCGTCGGCGGCGGCCGGGCCCGGTTCGGCGACCAGGCGCAGATCGGTGGTGTCGGCCTCGACGACGGCCTGGACGGCGGCGAGCTCCTCGTCCCAGCGGGCGGCGGCCTCGTAGAGCCACTGCGCGGGCATGGGCACGCCGGCCAGCTGGGCCAGTACGGGCCGCAGGGCGCGGGCGGCCTGCTTCTCGGCGGGGAGCAGGCGGGCGAGGTAGCGGCGCAGCTGGGCGGGGAGGGCGAGGGTGGCCAGGGCCTGGTGGAGCGGGGGCATGTCGACGACGACGAGGTTGATGCCGGGTGCGGCGGCGGCCCGTCGCAGGGCGCGCAGCAGGGCGAACTGCTCGGCGCCGGGCAGTTCGGTGAGCTCCTCGGCGCCGAGCGGCCGGGCCCCGACCGTGCCGAGCAGCGCGGACGCGCGCTCCTGCAGGGCGACGAGCTCGTTCCGGAACTCCTCGCCGGAGTCCACGCGGGCCACGCGCAGCCCGGGCGGGAGCGGGTCGCCGTGCGCCTCGCCGGGCGCCTCGCCGGGCGCCTCGCCGGGCGCCTCGCCGAGCAGCGCGGCCAGCGGGTCGCCGATGTCGCCGGACAGCAGCAGCACCTGCCGTCCGTGGCGGGCCGCGGCGAGGGCGGTGGCCGCCGCCACGGTGGTCCGCCCGGCGCCGCCGGGGCCGGTGATCAGCAAGGTGTGCGGCATGGTGCGGTGCTCCGGATCGATGGTGGGTGCGGCGCCGTTGCCGGGGCTCCGCCCCAGACCCCGCGCCTCAAACGCCGGCGAGGCTGAAAGGCCCCCCGCAGGGGGCCCGTCAGGGGGACTCGACGCGCTTCTTCAGGCCCGCCAGCGCACGGTCGATGATGACCTTCTCCGCCTTGCGCTTGATCATGCCGAGCATCGGGATCTTGACGTCCACGGTCAGCTGGTAGGTGACCTCGGTACGCGTGCCGCCCTCCACCGGGGTCAGCCGGTACGAGCCGTCCAGCTGGCGCAGCATCTGCGACTTGTCCAGGGTCCAGCTGACCTCGTCCGTACCCTTCCAGGTGTACGAGAGCGTGTGGTCGTCCTTGATCGCGCCCGCGTCGAGCAGCAGCCGGACCTTCTCGGCGCGCCCCTCGGCGTCGGTGGCCAGCACCTCGGCCTCCTTCACCTCGCCGGTCCACTCGGGGTAACGGGCGAAGTCGGCGATCACGGCCATCACGTCGCTGGGCGAAGCCTCGATCGTGATGCTTGAGCTGGTGTGTTCCGCCATCGCGGTCGCTCCTCCGGTGGAGTTCGAGGATGTGTGTGGGGCCTCCGGCCGCCGCGTGAAGGCTACCGCGCGTGCGGACTCCGCCACTCCAGCGCCTCCCGCACCACGGTGGGGCCCGCCACGGACCGGCCGGCTCTCACCATTCCAGGACCCACGGCCGGCCGGTGGCCGCGAAGTGCCCGACGTTCACGCACTCCGTGCTCCCGATCCGCATGCGCCGCGCCAGCGGCTGGTGCACGTGCCCGAAGAGGGCGTACCGGGGCCGGGTCCGGCGGATGGCGGCCAGCAGGGCCTCGCTGCCGCGTTCGAACCGGCGCGCGACCGTGTCGTAGCAGAGTTCGGGGACCTCCGGCGGGATGTGCGAGCACAGGACGTCCACCTCGCCGAGCGCCTCCACCTTGGCGGCGTACTCCTCGACGTCCACCTCGTAGGGGGTCCGCATCGGCGAGGGCAGCCCGCCGCCCACGAAGCCGAAGACGCGGCCGCCGATCTCCACCCGCTGCCCGTCGAGCACGGTGAGGCCGTCGCGGTCTGCGTACTCCGGCCACAGTCCCGGGATGTCGACATTGCCGTAGGTGGCGTAGGTGGGGCTCGGGAAGGCGGCGAACATCTCCGCGTACTGGCGGCGCACCGCGCCCTCGATCAGCCGCTCCCGGTCCAGCCCGGCCCACAGCTGCCGTCCGAAGGCGTGCGCCTCCTCGTAGCGGCGCGCGGTGCGCAGCGCGACGATCCGGTCGGCGCTCTCGACGCCGAACAGGTCGGGGAAGATCCCGCGCGAGTGGTCGGCGTAGTCGAGGAAGAGGACGAGGTCGCCGAGGCAGATCAGGGCGTCGGCGCCGTCGCCCGCCCGGGCGAGGGCCTCGGTGTTGCCGTGCACGTCGCTCACGACATGGACCCGCGTGCGGCTCGATCCGCTCGCACCGCTCTTGCCGTCCCGCATGCTGCCACCCATGCGGCCAACCCTAGGGGGGCCTGGTGGCGGCGGATAGAGGGGGTGGGAGAGGTGGCCGGACCTGCGGTTACTTCCGAGTCGCCGGTGCGGTCGACTACTGTCGGCACGTCAAGGCCGGCAGGTGCAAGTACAGAATGTGACGCACGGAACATCTGGCCGGTTCCCTCTATCGGGAACCCACTACTGGTGGGTAACGTCCGGTCGGTCCACATGGTGGCGATGGCGCCCAGAGGAGCAGCAGTCTTGCGCGAGTTCAGCCTTCCGGCCCTGTACGAGGTCCCGTCGGACGGGAACCTGACGGATCTCATCCGCCGCAACGCCGCTCAGCATCCAGACACCGCCGTCATGAGCCGCAAGGTCGACGGCCGGTGGCAGGACGTGACCGCGACCGAGTTCCTGGCCGAGGTCGAGGCCGCGGCCAAGGGTCTGATCGCGGCCGGCATCCGACCCGGCGACCGGGTCGCCCTCATCTCCCGCACCCGCTACGAGTGGGTGCTGATCGACTTCGCGATCTGGAGCGCGGGCGGCGTCACGGTCCCCGTGTACGAGACCAGCTCGCCCGAGCAGATCCAGTGGATCCTCGGCGACTCCGGCGCCGTCGCCGTCGTCGTGGAGAACGCCGGTCACAGCACGGCCGTGACCTCGCTGCGCGACAGCCTGCCGGAGCTGCGCGAGGTCTGGGAGATCGAGCGGGGGGCGCTGGACGCGCTGAAGGCCGCCGGCGCGGAGATCACCGACGCCGAGGTCGAGGAGCGCAGCAGCCTCGCCAACGCCGACGACCCGGCCACCATCGTCTACACCTCGGGCACCACCGGCCGCCCCAAGGGCTGCGTGCTGACCCACCGCAACTTCTTCGCCGAGTGCGGCAACGTGGTGGAGCGGCTCAGCCCGCTCTTCCGCACCGGCGAGTGCTCGGTGCTGCTCTTCCTCCCGGCCGCGCACGTCTTCGGACGCCTGGTGGAGGTGGCGGCCGTACTGGCGCCGATCCGGCTGGGCTGCGTACCGGACATCAAGAACCTCACCGACGAGCTGCAGTCCTTCCGGCCCACGCTGATCCTCGGTGTGCCGCGCGTCTTCGAGAAGGTCTACAACTCGGCGCGCGCCAAGGCCCAGGCCGACGGCAAGGGCAGGATCTTCGACGCCGCGGCCGAGACCGCGATCGCCTACAGCCGCGCGCTGGACGCTCCGGGCGGCCCGTCCCTCGGACTGAGGCTCAAGCACAAGCTGTTCTCCAAGCTGGTCTACAGCAAGCTGCACACGGTCCTCGGCGGGCGCGGCGAGTACGCGATCTCCGGCGGCGCCCCGCTGGGCGAGCGGCTGGGCCACTTCTTCCGCGGCATCGGCTTCACCGTGCTGGAGGGCTACGGCCTGACGGAGTCCTGCGCGGCCACGGCCTTCAGCCCGTGGGACAAGCAGAAGATCGGTACGGTCGGCCAGCCGCTGCCGGGCTCCGTGGTGCGCATCGCGGACGACGGCGAGGTCCTGCTGCACGGCGAGCACATCTTCAAGGAGTACTGGAAGAACGAGACGGCGACCGCCGAGGCGCTGACCGACGGCTGGTTCCACACCGGTGACGTCGGCACCCTCGACGAGGACGGCTACCTCGCGATCACCGGACGCAAGAAGGAACTCATCGTCACGGCGGGCGGCAAGAACGTCGCGCCGGCCGTGATCGAGGACCGGATCCGGGCGCACGCGCTGGTCGCGGAGTGCATGGTGGTGGGCGACGCACGGCCCTTCGTGGCCGCGCTGGTCACCATCGACGAGGAGTTCCTCGGCCGGTGGGCCGCGGAGAACGGCAAGCCGGCCGGTGTGACGGCGGCGCAGCTGCGCGAGGACGCGGATCTGATCGCCGCCGTCCAGAAGGCCGTGGACGACGGCAACGCGGCGGTTTCCAAGGCGGAATCGGTGCGGAAATTCCGCATTCTGCCCTCCCAGTTCACGGAGGAGTCGGGTCACATCACGCCGTCGCTGAAGCTCAAGCGCAACGTGGTGGCGAAGGACTTCGCGGACGAGATCGAGGCGCTCTACCGGGGCTAGACACCCCCTGGAGACGACCCCCTGGAGGCCCCGGGCCGCCGCCTAGCTCAGGTCCTCGGCGAGGATCCGGTCCATGTTCCGCTCGGCGAGAGCGGTGATGGTCACGAACGGGTTCACGCCGAGCGACCCGGGGATCAGGGAGCCGTCCACCACGTACAGCCCCTGGTACCCCTTCGCCCGCCCGTACGCGTCGGTGGCGTCCCCGAGGACGCAGCCGCCGAGCGGGTGGTAGGTGAAGTCGTCGGCGAAGGCCTTGTTGTCGCCGAAGAGGTCGTACCGGTACATCGTGACGTTCTTCCGGTTGATGCGGTCGAAGAGGTTCTTCGCCGCGTTGACCGACGGCGTGTTCTGGTCCCGCCGCCAGTTGAGGCGGGCCGAGTCGGTGGCGGCGTCGTAGGTGAAGTGCCCGCGCTCCGGATTCCTGGTGATGGCCAGGTACATCGAGATCCAGTGTTCGAGGCCCATGGGCAGCGGGGCGATCTCCGCGAAGACCGGGTTCGAGGCGTTGTCCCAGTCGTCGATGCCCAGGGCCGGCATGGTGGACTGGTGGGCGCCGACCGTGTCCCAGAGGTGGTTGGCGCGGGCGGTCATGACGTTGCCGTTGGGGCCCCAGCCGAGCCCGACCTCGTCACTGAGCGCGGGCAGCGCCCCGGTCTCGCGCGCCCGTAGCAGGATCTCGGTGGTCCCCAGGCTCCCGGCCCCGAGGAAGAGCTTCTCGCAGCCGAGTTCGCGGACCTGGGTGACCCGCCCGGTGAGGTCGCTGGTCCGCACCGTCAGAACGTAGCCGCCGGCCGGATCGGACCGTACGCCGACCACGCGCTGCATGGTCTCGATGGTGACGTTGCCGGTGCCGAGGGCGGCGGCGAGGTAGGTCTTGTCGAGGCTCTTCTTCCCCTGGTTGTTGCCGTAGATGACCTCGCCGGCCAGCGCCGACCTGGTGGCGGTGCCGGCCGCCTCGCGCTTCATGTACGCGAAGTCGTAGACGTTGGGGACGAAGACGGTCTTCAGGCCGGTGTGGTGGGCGTGCTTGCGGGAGATCCGGGCGAAGCGGTACCACTCCGTGGACTCGAACCAGGCCGGGTCGATGTCGTTGACCCCGAGCAGGGCGCGGGCGCGGGGGTAGTAGGTGCCGTACATCTCGTCGGCGTCGACCTGGGGCAGCACCTCGGAGAAGTACGAGCGCCGGGGCGTCGGGGCCATGCCCCCGTTGACGAGCGATCCTCCCCCGACGCCCCGCCCGACGTACACGGACATGTCGCCGTGGTGCACGCGGTCGAGGACACCGGGGTACGGGCTGATGTCGCGGTTGACCACGTCGAGCCAGAGGAACTGGGCGAGCGGGGCCTCGGTGCGGGTGCGGAACCACATGGAGCGGTGGTCGGGCGCGGAGGTGGAGGGGAAGACCTTGCCGTCGGGGCCGGGGGTGTCCCAGAGCCGGCCCATCTCCAGGACGACGGTACGCACCCCCGCCCGCCCGAGCCGCAGGGCGGCGACGGCGGCCCCGTAGCCGGAGCCGACGACGACGGCGCGAGCGTAGTGGGCTGCGCCCGGCTCGGCCGCGGAGGCGGAGGCGGGGCCGATCCTTGTGAAGCCGAGGGCGGCGGCGGTCTGGAGAGCGGCCAGCCCCAGGAAGTGACGGCGCGTCAGTTTTGGTGTCATGGCCGCATGATGGGCGGAACCCAGCCGTCCGGCCAGACGCCGTCTTGACAGGTATCCGAGAGACAGTCAGCCGTGGCTGCGCGGTCCCGCGACGTCGGCTCCGCCGCTGGGGCGCCGCCCCAGACCCCGCTCCTCAAACGCCGGAGGGGCTGAATGTGCGCAGACGGCGGGGCGGGAAATCCAGCCGCCGGCGTTTGAGGCGCGGGGGTTCGGGGGCGGAGTCCCCGGGAGCGGCGGCTAGAGCAGTTCGCGCAGGCGGTCCGCCAGGAGGTCCCAGCGCCACTTCTCCTCGACCCACGCGCGCCCGCGTTCGCCCATGCGCGCCCGCAGGGCCGGGTCCTGGAGGAGGGCGACGACGCGGTCCGCCGTGTCGTCGGGGGCCCCGCCCCGGACGACCCAGCCCGTCTCGCCGTCCAGCACCGCGTCCGGCGCCCCGCCCGAGTCGCCCGCGATCACCGGCAGACCCGTGGCCGAAGCCTCCAGGTAGACGATCCCGAGCCCCTCCACGTCCAGCCCCCCGCGCCGGGTCCGGCACGGCATCGCGAAGACGTCCCCGGCCCCGTAGTGGGCGGGGAGTTCCGCCCACGGGACGGCTCCGGTGAAGACGACGGAGTCCGCGACGCCCGTCGAGACGGCCAGCGCCCGCAGGTCCGCCTCGTACGGCCCGCCGCCCACGATCAGCAGCACCGCGTCCGGCGCCGCCGCCAGGATCCGCGGCATCGCCTCGATGAGCGTGTCCTGCCCCTTCCGCGGCACCAGCCGGGAGACGCAGACGACCACCGGCCGGTCGGTCAGTCCGAGCCGCGCCCGGACCTCCGCCCCGCCCGACTCCGGGTGGAAGGTCTTCTCGTCCACCCCCGGCGGGAGCTGGACCATCCGGGCCGACGCCCGCTCCGTCACCGCCGAGGCGATCCGCGAGCGCGTGTACTCCCCCAGGTAGGTCAGCGTGTCCGTGCCCTCGCCGATCCGCCGCAGCAGCTGCCGCGCGGCCGGCAGCTGGGCCCAGCCCGCCTCGTGCCCGTGGGTGGTGGCCACGATCCGCCGCGCACCCGCCCGCCGCAGCGCCGGGCCCATCAGTCCGAGGGGGGCCGCCGCCCCGAACCACACGGACTCACACCCGTGTTCGCGCAGCAGACCCACCGCCCGCCGCGTCACCCGCGGCGTCGGCAGCAGCATCGTCGTACGGTCCCGGACCACCTGGAACGGCTGCTCCGCGTCGAAGGCCGCGGTGGCCTCGCGGCCCTCCGCGCCGTGCTTCCACGTGGAGGCGTAGACCACGATCCGGTCGGGATCCAGCCGTAGCGCCATGTTGTGCAGGAAGGCCTGGATGCCGCCCGGTCGCGGCGGGAAGTCGTTGGTCACGATCAGCGTCTTGTGCATCGCTGCCAACGTACCGGACGCCCTCAGCGCAGCTCGTCGCGCAGTGCCTCCCGCCACTCCTTCGTCAGCCCGGCCGGGTCCACGTGCAGCGCCTCCTCCAGCGCGGTCCGCAGCGGCTCCCGGCCCGCCCGTTCGTACAGGTCCACCAGGGCCCGCTCGCCCCACTTCTCCGCGATCAGCCGGCAGACCAGCCACGCGCCCTCGTAGGCCCGGGCCAGCGCCTCCGGGTCGCCGCCGAAGGCGAAGTCCTCCGCCCGGGGCAGCTCGCCGGGCACCTCGCCCCGCCGTACGGCCCGGACCAGCGCCGGGGCGCCCTGCACCGGGGTCGTGGAGGCCCCGCGGTACGCCGCCCAGTCCGCGAAGCCCTCGGAGAGCCACAGCGGGGTCGTGGCGGAGGTCGCCGCCCGGGTGGCCACGTGGGTGACCTCATGGGTGAGGATGACGCGCCGGCCCGCCTCGCCCAGCTCGGCGTACCCCTCCGGGTTGATCACCACCCGGTCCGCGGGCGACGGCCCGGCGCCCACCCGGCCGGTGGTGACGGCCCCCATGCCCCGGTACGCGTCGGCCGGCCGGCCCAGCAGCTGCGCCATCCGCTCCAGGGATCCGGGGACCAGCACCACCACCCGCCCCGCCCACGGCCCGGGCCAGGCCGCGCTCGCCGCCGGCACCGCCCGGTCGGCCTCCGCGGCGATCCCGGCCAGCGCCTCGGGGGACTGCCCGGAGCCGCCCAGGACCAGGGAGTGCGTACCGCGGACCACCGCCACCGGGCCCTGGTCCCACAGCTGGGGCAGCGCGCCCGGTGCGGGCCGGTCGGCGCGCACCCGCCAGGTCCCGCCGGTCCGGCCGTCCGCGGCCCGTTCGAGTGCGAGCTCGCGCCCCGAGCCGCCGGGGGCCGTGTCGTAGCCGGCCAGCCGGTAGCGCAGCTCGGCCCGTACGAGCGCCCGTACGCCGTCCCGCCGTACCGAGGCGACCTCGTACGCCCAGCTGTCCAGGGGGATCCCGGAGAGCCGCTCGGGCGCCGCCCGCGACCAGTCGGCCACGGCCCGGCGGATGTCCCGTTCGGCGGTGTCGGCCGGCCGGCCGCCGCAGCCGGCGAGCAGCACGCACAGCAGGAGCGGCAGGACACGTACGACGCGGCGAGCGGGGAACATCCGCCGATCGTACGCAGGGACCGCCGGCCCGGACCCGGGTCAGGGGCGGGTGACCGACGAGACAGGCATCATCCCGACGGGGTCGTAGCGCACCCGTGCCCCCGGGTACGGGGCGTGCACCACCTGGCCGTTGCCGACGTACATGCCGACGTGGCTGGCGTCCGAGCGGTACGTCACCAGGTCGCCCGGTCGCGCCTGGGACAGCGGCACCTGCCGGCCGGCGTACCGCTGGGCCTGCGAGGTGCGCGGCAGGGCGACGCCCGCCTGCCGGTACGACCAGACCATCAGGCCCGAGCAGTCGAAGCCGGAGGGGCCGGTGGAGCCCCACACGTAGGGCCGGCCGACCGCGGCCCGGGCCGCCATCACGGCGGTCGCGGCGCGCCCCGAGGTCGGGCCGAGGGAGGACAGGTCGGGCAGCGCGTCGGGGCGGCCGCCGGAGCGCGAGGAGCGCTCGAAGTCGGCCCGCTCCTCGGACGGCATGGCGTTGAGCAGCCGCCGGGCGGCCGCGAGCTTCGCGGTGACGGAGCGCTTGTGCCGGGCCACGTCGGAGCGCAGGGCGTCGAGTTCGGCGAGCTTGCGGGATGCCTCCTGGCGCTCCTGGCCGAGTCGGCGCTGCTCCTCGCGGAGTTCGTCGAGCTGGCGGGCCTGGCGGCCGGTGAGCCGGTCCAGGGCGGCGGCCTGCTCCAGGTACGCGTCGGGGTCCTCGGCCAGCATCAGCCCGACGGCGGGGTCGATGCCGCCGCTGCGGTACTGGGCCCCGGCGAAGGTGCCGAGGACGCCCCGCATGGTGTTGATGCGCTCCTGGGCCCGGGCCACCGCGTCCTGGGCCCGGTCGACCTCGACGCGGAGCCTGTCGGCCTTCTCGCCCGCCTCGTTGAAGCGCTCGGTGGCCTGCTCGGCCTCCTCGAAGAGCCGGTCGACCTGGGCGCTGGCACCTGATCTCGCGCTGCCGCCGGGCTCGTACGGGAGGCCGGGGGCCGCGCTCGCGGGTGCGCCCGTCATGGCGACCGCGGCCGAGGCCGCGGCGGCGGTGAGGACGGTGACCTTCGTGTTCCGGTCGAGGCTGCCGAGCCCGGGCCGGCGATGGGACGCCACGTGAAACCGCTCCCTTCCGCTGGGCGGGGCCCGGGTCCGCCCCCCGTGGACGGCCGTGTGCCGGGTTCCGCGCTGGCAGACAGTAGCCGCGCGATCGGGCACCGGCCAACGACCGTCGCGGGGCACGCACAGTGACGCCCCGCAGGAGACGCAGGTCACCGGCGGGGCGTGTGGTCAGAGCGCGGCCTCGGAATTCGCCCGGATGGGCGGTGTACGGCGCGTCCTGCTGCGGGAGCTACGAGACGCGGACGCCGAACTGGAACGGCATGTTGTCCATCGACTCGTACTTGACGCCGCCGCGCGGGTTGGAGGCGTGCAGGGTCATGTTGTTGCCCGCGTACAGGCCGACGTGGTGCAGGTCCCCGTAGAAGAAGACGAGGTCACCGGGCTGGAGCTGGCTCCGGCTGATGCGGGTGCCGTCGTTCGCCTGGGTGTAGGTGGTGCGGCTGATGCTGACGCCGGCCTGCTTGTACGCCCACTGGGTCAGGCCCGAGCAGTCGAAGGCGCTGGGGCCCTCGGCGCCGGATATGTACGCGCTGCCGACCTTGGTCTTGGCGGCGTTGAGGGCGGCGCCGGCGCGGCCCGAGGCGCTGACGTTGCCGAGGTCGACGCGCTGGCCGTCGGCGCGGCTGGCGCGCGACTCCTCGTCCTTGAGCGCGGCGCGCTCCTGCGCGGTCAGGGTGTTGAGCAGGGCCTGGGCCTCGGCGAGCTTGTCCTGCGAGACCTTCTTCTTCTCGCCGAGCTCCTTGCGGGTGGCGTCGAGGTCGGCGAGCTTGCCGGCGGCCTCCTGGCGCTGCTGCGCGAGGGTGCGCTGCTTGGCCTGGATCCGCTGGACCGCCTCGACCTGCTTGCCGCTCAGGTGCTCCAGGGAGGAGGCCTTGTCGAGGTAGCTGTCGGGGTCCTCGGAGAGGAGGAGGGCGAGGGAGGGGTCGATGCCGCCGTTGCGGTACTGGGCGCTCGCCATCGAACCGAGCGTGTTGCGCAGGTCGTTGAGGTCGCCCTGGCCTCGTGCGACCTGGTCCTGGAGCTGCCCGATCTCCTTTTCGAGCTTCTCCTGGCGTTCCTTGGCCCCGTTGAACTTCTCGGTGGCCTGTTCCGCCTCTTCGTAGAGCGCGTCGACCTGGGTCTTGACCTCGTCCTTGCTCGGCTTCGCCGGAGCGGCGGAGGCGGCCTGGGAGGAGAGCGCGACGGCCGCGGCCGCGGTGGCGGTGAGCACGGTCACACGAGCGCGGTTCGGCTGCTTGGGTCGACGGTGGGACGCCACGAAGGCGAGCTCCTTCTTCCTCTGGCCGCCGAGGAACGCAATTCGGCAGCACCTCCGCCGCCACCCCGAATGGGTGATCTACCGCACGAAGGTTTGAGCAGACCCTAGTGACCCATCTGTGATCAGTTCAAATCCTGCCGGGAAAAAAGTCGGTCTCCGACCAGGTTCTTTACCTACAGCGCACGCTGTGTGCCGAGCACTTGACGGTACGTTCCCTCGGCGGGGTGCCAATTCCGGCATGACGCCCAGGAGTTACGAAACGCGCGAAAGCCGCTTCAGCAACAAAGCGGACGCCACGGGCCGGGCCCCGGCCTTGGCCACCCCGTCGGCGACCTCCCGGTCCGTGGAGACCACGACCACCGGCCGGCCGGGCGGCTCCGCACGCACCAGCTGGCGGATCAGCTCGTCCGCCGTCACCCCGGCCTTGGAGAACAGCACCCGCACCCCGCGCGGCGGCGCGAGCAGCACCGGGGCCGCCAGTTCCGCCCCGTCGAAGACACAGGTCATCTCCGCGCCCGTCTGCGCGGCCAGCATCGACAGCCCGCCCAGCAGCCGCAGCCGCTGCTTCTCCAGCGGCATCGTCGGATAGCCGGTCTTGGTCACGTTGTAGCCGTCGACCACCAGATGGGCCTGGGGCAGCGCCAACAGCTGGTCCAGCAGCGCCGGATCGGTCTCCGACAGGGCGCGCGCCGCGATGTCCTTCGGGGTCATCCGGCCCGGCTCCACCGCGTCCACGGTGTCGGCGGGCCGCGTCGAGACGGGCGGCAGGGCCAGCTCGCGGCGCAGCCCCTGGGCGGCGTCCAGCACGGTGTCCAGCAGCAGCCGCAGCCGCATGTCCTCGATGCTGCGCCCCTCGCGGGTGGCCCGGCGCGAGGTCTCCAGCGCCGTCTCCACCTCCGCGAGGCGGGACTTGAGCCGCCGGGTCTCGCTCTCGGCGGCGGCCACCCGGGTGGCCGCGTCGCCGCGGATCCCGTCGATCTCGGCGTTCACCTTGCGCAGGGCCGCCTCGCCGCGCTTGACGTCGCTGAGGGCGCTGCGGAGCTTGCGCTGAAGCGATTCCGCTTCCTTGCGGACCACTTCCAGCTCGGCCCGTACCTGCTCACCGCCCGTGCGCTGCAGTTCCCGTACGTGGGCCAGCTCCTCGCGCAGGCGCTCCAGCTCGCGCCGGGTCTCCTCGCCGACCCGCTCGGCGTCGGCGCGCTGCGCCTCCTCGCCCGCGGCGGCCACCAGCTTGACCCAGCCGGCCGGCCGCAGGACGAACGCGGCGGCCGCCACGTCCAGCGGATCCGCGGCGGCCGGCGGCGCGCCGGACTCCAGCGCGCCGGCCAGGTCCGCCTGCGCCTCGCGCAGCTTCTCGGCGACCCTGCTCCGGAACACGGCGTCGGTCTCGACCGCCGAGGCCATGGCGTTGCCCGCGAACTTGGCGCGCCGGGTCGGGGTGAACCGGGCGTACTGGCGCAGCTGCGCCGGGAGGTCCGCGACCGTCAGTGCGCCGAAAGCGTCCGAGACGAGCGCGACGACCCGGCGCCGCACGCCTTCCGGCAGTGGGCGGTCGAGCGCCTCGGCGGCGTCGCCGGCCGCGTCGGCCGGCTCAGCGCCGCTTGCTGGCTCCACAATCCGTCACCCCTACCGTGATCTACCTGTGGGCCCGGCTCCGTCAGGAGTCCGCGCCCGGCCTGTCCACGAGCTCGATCTGGTCCACCGCGTTGCACCAGCGGCAGCGGACCGACTCGATGGTCTCATTGACCACCTCGCGCTCCTCGACCTTGGGCTCCCCGGCGAGGTCCAGGTGGACGTACTCCACTACCTTCGACGAACGGGTGACGTCGAAGCGCGTGAGGTTGCCGCACAGGGTGCAGCGCCACCGGGTGGTGTCGGTCGGCAGGGGAACCGTCATCAGGCCGCTCTCTCCTTCGTAGCTGATTCAATTAAAGCCGTCCGCCGAGCCGTCTGCGTCGGCAGCTCGTAACCCTACGGCCTGCCACCGCTTCCGGTGGGGCCCGTTGCGTCATGCTCTGTCACATGATCGTAAGGTGGCGGGCCGTACGCGAGGCGGCGCGGGGACCGGTGCTCACCCATGCGCTGATCGCGGGTTGTGCCGTGGTGTTCGTGCTCGGCCCGGCCTCGGGACTCAATCCGGTCTACGGGACGGGCGACGAGCTCCTGTCCGCCGGGACCGCGTACTTCCGGCGCTGGGGCGTGGTCCCGGACGAGCTCTTCACGGGCACGCCCCGCGCCTGGCTGACCCCGCTGACCGCGCTGTTCGTCCACGGCAGCTGGCTGCACCTGCTCGGGAACATGCTCTTCCTCCACGTCTTCGGCGCGATGGCGGAGGAGCGTATGGGCCGCCCCGCGTTCCTCGTCTTCTACATCTGTACGGGGTACGTGGCGCTCGCGGCGTACGCGGCGGTCAACGCGCAGTCCTCGCAGACCCTGGTGGGGGCGTCCGGGGCCATCTCGGCCGTCCTGGGCGCCTTTCTCTACCTGCTCCCGCGGGCGCGCGTGACGAGCCTGTTCCCCTTCCTGTTCTTCCTGCCGCTGCGGTTCCCGGCGTGGCTCGTGCTGCTGTTCTGGTTCAGCCTCCAAGGGGTGGCGGCGCACCGGGCGGGCAGCGGGCCCGGGGTCGCCTACCTGGCCCACCTGGTGGGCTTCTCGCTCGGCTTCCTCTACGCGTGGGCCCGGTATCGGCGTACGACTAGAGTGAGGCGACCAGCGACGGCCACCGAGGGAGACAGCCAGCCGTGATCACCGCGATCGTGCTCATCAAGACCAGCGTGGACCGCATCCCCGAGATCGCCGAGTCCATCGCCGCGCTGGACAGCGTCAGCGAGGTCTACTCCGTCACGGGGACGTACGACCTGATCGCGCTGGTCCGCGTGGCCCGCCACGAGAACCTGGCGGACATCATCCCGGGCCGCATCAGCAAGATCCCGGGCGTTGAGGCGACGGACACGCACGTGGCGTTCCGTACGTACTCCCAGCACGACTTGGAAGCGGCCTTCGCGATCGGCCTGGACGCGTAGCGCTGGGCTTCGGCGGTTTCAGCTCGCTCGGGGCTTCGGCGGAGCCCCTGGGGCTCCGCCCCAGACCCCGCGCCTCAAACGCCGGCGAGGCTGAGGTGTGCGGGCTTGTCGGCGCAGGTCGGTCCGTGGGGCCGCGCCGGGGTGTCTCCTCGGCTCGCGCCTGCGGGCATGTCCCGGCCGCCGAGGGCGGTTGCGCGCTCGTCCTGCGGGGACACCCCGCCACGTCCCCACTCCCCTCCGCCCGGGACCCGCGAAGGGGCTTCTCCCGCACCGTCGAAGTCGGCCGTGGGGCGGGGACACGCAGGAGGGTCCCCGCAGGACGAGCGCGCAACCCGGGCCGCAGGGCGCAGCCACTGCCAAGTGCGCGAGCCGAGGAGACCCTCGTGCGGGGCCCCGCCCCACACCCCGCACCGCCAAGCCCCGCAGGGAGCCCGCGCGAGCCGAGGAGACCCTCGTGCGGGGCCCCGCCCCACACCCCGCACCGCCAAGCCCCCGCAGGGAGCCCGGCCCCACACCCAGCACCGCCAAGCTCCCCGCAAGGGCCCGGCTCAGAGGCCCGGCAGGCTCTCCCCCGGCCCGGGCGGGCGGCCCTCGGTCAGCCGGAAGAGGTAGCCGCGCAGGTAGTCCGCCAGGCCGTCGCCGATGTACGCGATGTAGTCTTCCCCGCCGCGGCGCGGACCGTCGGCATCGGGTCCCAGTACGTCACGATCCACAGAATGTCAGACGGCGGGAACGCAACGGCCCTCCTCCGTGCGGTACTGCCACTTGGCGCCGTCCGCGACGAGTTCCTTCACGGCGCGCACGAAGCGCTCCACGTGCTCGTCGGGGGTGCCGGCGCCGAAGCTGACGCGGATCGCGTTGAGCGAGCGCTCGCCCGGGGCGGCCTCCGGGGCTCCGCATTCGCCCTGGGCCTGCGGCTCGCTGCCCAGCAGGGTGCGGACCAGCGGGTGGGCGCAGAAAAGGCCGTCGCGCACGCCGATCCCGTACTCGGCGGACAGGGCCGCCGCGAAGTGGGAGCTGTTCCAGCCGTCCACCACGAAGGAGATGACCCCGACGCGCGGCGCGTCGTCCCCGAAGAGGGAGAGGACGCGGACCGCCGGGACTTCGGCCAGGCCGCCGCGCACCGTGGCGATGAGGTGGCGCTCCCGGGCGACCAGGTTCTCGAAGCCCGCCTCCGTCAGGGCCTTGCAGGCCGAGGCGATGGAGTAGACGCCGATGACGTTCGGGGAGCCGGCCTCGTGGCGGGCGGCCGTGGTGTGCCACTCGACGTCCACGCCGCCGTCCTCGCGCCGGGCGACCGTGCGGGAGGCGCCGCCGCCGGCCAGGTACGGCTCCGCCTCCTGCAGCCAGTCCGCGCGGCCGGCGAGCACGCCCGAGCCGAAGGGCGCGTAGAGCTTGTGCCCGGAGAAGGCGACCCAGTCGACGTCCAGGTCCTGCACGGAGACCGGGTGGTGCGGGGCCAGTTGGGCGGCGTCCAGCACGATCCGCGCGCCGTGGGCGTGCGCGGCGGCGGCGAGTTCCTTCACCGGCCACAGCTCACCGGTGACGTTGGAGGCGCCGGTCACGCACACGAGCGCCGGGCCGTACGGCTCGCGGTCGGCCAGTGCCCGCTCCAGGGTGGCGACGGCCTCGTCCGGGGTGCGCGGGGCGTTGAGGCAGGTGAGCCGCGCGTCCGCCCACGGCAGCAGCGAGGCGTGGTGCTCGGTCTCGAAGACGAACACCTGGCAGTCGGCGGGAAGTACGGCCGCGAGCAGGTTCAGGGAGTCGGTCGTGGACCGGGTGAAGATCACCTGGTCGGAGGGGCGGCAGTCCAGGAACTCGGCGACCGTGACCCGGCTCTGCTCGAAAAGGTCGGTGGAGAGCTGCGAGAGGTACCCGGCGCCGCGGTGCACGCTGCCGTAGTACGGGGCGTACGCGGCCACGTCGTCCCAGACCCGCTGCAGGGCGGGGGCGCTGGCCGCGTAGTCGAGGGCCGCGTAGGTGACCTCGCCGCCGGTGACGAGCGGGACGGTGACGTCCCGGCCGAGGACCGGGAGCGGCGCGGCACAGGCGGGGTCGGCGGTGGCGACGGCGGGGGCGGTGGCGACGGCGGCGTTCAGGGATGCGGACATGGCGGTATCTCCCGGCAGGCAGGGCTGAATGGCTTCGGTGTGCCCGTACGCGGGTACGGCTCTGCGGCCGTCCGGGGTACGGAGGGTCCTCGGACCGGACTGAACGGGGGCATACGGAAATGACCCTGGTCCGAGGGGTGAAGTGGGGGCGGAGTCGCCCTATCGCATTCGCTTGCTCACGGAAAACGCTCCTCGAGAGACCAGGACCCCTGGTGTCGAGGGATCCGCGCTTGCCGTAGGCCTTGCTGCCTACGACCTGGTCATCACCCGGGGCACCCCGCCACGGAAGGAGGGTTGCCGGACAGCAAGCCGGGGCCTAAACGCTGTCACTCGTGACCTGGTCAGCATCCTGCCACAAGATCCCACGACCGCAAGACCCCGGTCCGCTATGCGGACCGGGGTCTTGGCTCAAAAGGATCACCGGAATCAGGCGTTGCTGGCCGCCACCCACCGTGCCAGCGCGGCCCGCGCCGCGCCCGAGTCGATCGACTCCGCCGCACGGGCGATACCGGCCGCGAGCTGCTCCTCCAGCGTGCCCGCGCCCGGGTCCAGGGCAACGAGGGCCGCCGCCGAGTTCAGCAGGACGGCGTCGCGGACCGGGCCGGTCTCGCCGGCCAGCAGGCGGCGGGCGACGTCCGCGTTGTACGAGGGGTCCCCGCCGGCCAGGGCGGAGACCTCGACCAGGTCGATGCCGACGTCGCGCGGGTCGAAGCGCTGCTCCGAGACCTTGCCGTCGCGGACCCACCAGACGCGCGAGGTCGCCGTCGTGGTCAGCTCGTCCAGGCCGTCGTCACCGCGGAAGACCAGGGCCGAGGAACCCCGCTCGGCGAGCACGCCCGCCACGATCGGGGCCATCCGGGGGTCGGCCACACCGGTGGCCTGGGCCCGTACCCGAGCCGGGTTGGTCAGCGGGCCGAGGATGTTGAAGGTGGTGCGGATCCCCAACTCCTTGCGGGCCGCCGCCACGTGCCGCAGCGCCGGGTGGAACTTCACCGCGAAGCAGAAGGTGATGCCGGCCTCCTCGGCGACCTCCACCACCCGCGCCGTGCTGAGGTCGAGGTTGACGCCGAGCTTCTCCAGGACGTCCGAGGACCCGCTCGCGGAGGACGCGGCCCGGTTCCCGTGCTTGACCACCTTGGCTCCGGTACCGGCCACCACGACCGCCGACATCGTCGAGATGTTCACCGTCTTGGCCCCGTCGCCGCCCGTGCCGACGATGTCCACCGTCCGGCCCGGCACCTCGATCAGGTTGGCGTGCTCGTACATGGCCCGTACGAGGCCGTTGATCTCCGCGACCGTCTCCCCCTTGGCCCGCAGCGCGACGGTGAAGCCGGCGATCTGGGCGTCGGTGGCCTCCCCCCGCATGATCCGGTCCATGGCCCAGGCGGTGTCGTCGGCGCGCAGGTCCCGGCCGGTCAGCAGAGCGTCGAGAACGCCCGGCCAGCCACGGGCCGCCACGCTGTCGCCGCCTGCCGGGGTCACAACGTTCATGGTCCGCTCCTGTGCTAGTGGGCCCGCTGCCACGCTCGCCGCCCACGCCGTATGGGAAGGCCTTCAGCCTATCCAGCCCCGGCGACGGCAAAGAGCCCCGTCCAGACCCTGGACGGGGCTCTCGCCGTGGCGACACCAGGACTGACCGAAATCAGTCCCTCATGCGGTCGTGCGGGGGATCAGTGGTGGCCGTGGCCCGACTGGATCTCCTTGTACTCCTCCACCGTGGGCTTCGGAATCTGGTGGTTCTCCGCGTAGAAGCCCTTGCTGAGCTTCGCGCGCAGCTTCTCCGTGGCCTTCACCTTGCGCTCGACACCGTTCTCGTCGACCGTCGGGCCGATCTCGATCGGCCGGTACTGCTCGTGCGAGGTGAGCGTGTGCAGCTGGCCCTGCGGGAGCGGCTCGTGGACCTCGACGAACTCACCGTGCGGCAGGCGCTTGATGATGCCGGTCTCGCGACCGTGCAGCACCTTGTCCCGGTCCCGGCGCTGGAGGCCGAGGCAGATCCGCTTGGTGGCGATGAAGGCGAGGACCGGGACGACGAAGAAGCCGATCCGGACGAACCAGGTGAGCCCGTTCAGCGACAGGTGGAAGTACTGCGCGAACATGTCGTTTCCACCGCCGATCAGGAGCACGATGTACTCCGCGATCCAGGCGACACCGAAGGCCGTACGGGTCGGGACGTTGCGCGGGCGGTCCAGGATGTGGTGCTCGCGCTTGTCCCCGGTGACCCAGGACTCGATGAAGGGCCATACGGCGATCGCACCCAGTACCAGCGGGAAGATCAGCAGCGGGATGAACACGCCCAGGACGAGCGTGTGGCCCCACAGGTTGATCTCCCAGCCGGGCATGGCCCGGATCAGGCCTTCCGGCATACCCATGTACCAGTCGGGCTGCGCACCGGTGGACACGTGGTCCGGGCGGTACGGGCCGAGCGCCCAGATCGGGTTGATCGAGGCGATCGCCGAGATGGCCGCGATGACACCGAAGACCAGGAAGAAGAAGCCTCCGGCCTTGGCCATGTAGACCGGCAGCAGCGGCATGCCGACGACGTTCTTGTTCGTCTTGCCGGGGCCCGCGAACTGGGTGTGCTTGTGGTAGAAGACCAGGATCAGGTGGGCCACCAGCAGGCCCATCATGATGCCGGGCAGCAGCAGGATGTGCACCGAGTAGAACCGCGCGACGAAGTCGCCGCCCGGGAATTCCCCGCCGAACAGGAACATCGACAGGTACGTGCCGACGACCGGGACGGACAGGATGGCGCCCTGCATGAAGCGGACACCGGTACCCGAGAGCAGGTCGTCCGGCAGCGAGTAACCGGTGAAGCCGGTGAACATGCCGAGGACCAGCAGCAGGAAGCCGAAGATCCAGTTGACCTCACGCGGCTTGCGGAACGCGCCGGTGAAGAAGACGCGCATCATGTGCACCATCATGGCCGCGACGAAGATCAGCGCCGCCCAGTGGTGGATCTGACGGATCAGCAGGCCACCGCGGACGTCGAAGCTGATGTCCAGGGTCGAGGCGAAGGCCTCGGACATCAGGACGCCCTGCATCGGCACGTACGAGCCGTGGTACACGACCTCGTTCATGCTCGGGTGGAAGAACAGCGTCAGGTACACACCCGTGAGGATGATGATGATGAAGCTGTAGAGCGCGATCTCACCCAGCATGAAGGACCAGTGGTCCGGGAAGATCTTGCGCATGTTGGCCTTGGCCAGGGCGTAGATGCCCAGGCGGCCGTCCGCCCAGTCGGCTACGCGCTCGCCGGCCGGCGCTTTGCGCGCCGTGGTGTCAGTGGTCGCAGTGCTCATCCGCGCTCCCAGAATGCAGGACCGACGGGCTCTTCGAAGTCGCCGAGCGCTTCGAGGAAGCCTTCGTCATTCACGCCGATCCGCAGCTGCGGAAGCGCGTGACCGGCCGGGCCGAAGATGACACGGGCGCCGTCGGAGAGGTCGAAGGTGGACTGGTGGCACGGGCAGAGCACGTGATGCGTCTGCTGCTCGTACAGGCTGATCGGGCAGCCGACGTGGGTGCAGATCTTGGAGTAGGCCACGATCCCGTCGTGGGACCACTCCAGCTCCTGCTTGTCCTTGATGTCCTCCGGCTGGATACGGACGATCATCAGGGCGGCCTTGGCGATCTGGACCTGGAAGTCGTGCTGGTGCTCGTCCAGGCCTTCCGGCATGGCGAAGGTCAGCGAACCGACGAGGACGTCCTCGGGACGCAGCGGCTCCATCGTGTTCTGGTTGATGAGCAGCTTGCCCTTGGCCCACAGGGTCTTGCGCAGCTTGTCCTCGGGCAGCGGGCCCAGGTCGCGCATGATCACGACGGCGGAGAGCGGCAGCATGGCCAGCGCGCCCAGCAGCGTGTTGCGGATCAGCGGGCGGCGGGCGATGCCCGACTCCGCGGCACCGTCGCGGAAGTCCTGCAGGACCTGCGCCTTGACCTCCGGCGGAGCGGCGATCTCGTGCCGCTCGGCGGCGACCTCGACGTCGGACATCAGGGTGCGGGCCCAGTGGACCGCGCCCGCGCCGATGCAGAAGAGGGCCGTGCCCAGCGTCATGCCCAGGGCGAAGTTGAGCGCGCTGATCTTCCCGAGGGGGAAGATGTAGACGATCTTTTCGACCGGGATGGCCACGTAGGAGGCGATGAAGGCCACCGTGGCCAGCATCGACAGCGTGAACAGCATCGCGACGGTGCGCTCGGAGCGCTTCGCCGCACGCTCGTCGATGTCCTGGATGCGCGGCTTGTGGACCGGCAGGCCCGGGTCGGCGAACGGGTCGTCCGCGACCGCTACGCCACCGTGGTGGACGTCGCCCTGCTCGCTCGGCAGGTGCTTGTCTTCGGGAATCTCTTGGCTACTCATGACTTCTTGGCCTTAGCGGTGTGGGCCGCGACCCAGACGGCGACAGCGATCAGCGCACCCAGGGCGAAGATCCAGCCGAACAGACCCTCGGCGACGGGGCCGAGGCCACCGAGCTTCAGACCGCCGGGGCTGGACGACTTCTCGCCGTTCACGTTCTGGAGGTACGCGATGATGTCCTTCTTCTGCTTCTCCGGCATGGTGCTGTCGGGGAAGGAGGGCATGTTCTGCGGGCCGGTCTGCATGGCCTCGTAGATGTGCTTCGGCGAGACGTCCTCAAGGTTGGGGGCGTACTTGCCGTTCGTCAGCGCGCCGCCCTCACCGGTGAAGTTGTGGCACTGCGCGCAGTTGTTGCGGAACAGCTCACCACCCTTGGCGATGTCGGCACCTGCCGGGTCGTACTGCTTCTCGGTCGGCGTGATCGGACCGGCACCGAGGGACGCGATGTACGCGGCCAGCTGGTCGATCTGCGCCTGGGTGTAGATGACGGGCTTCTTCGGCACCTGGGCGCCGGGCTGCTGGGCGGGCATGCGGCCCGTGCTCACCTGGAAGTCGACGGCCGCGGAGCCGACGCCGACCAGGCTCGGGCCGTCAGAGGAACCCTGACCGCCGGTTCCGTGGCAGCTTGCGCAACCCACGGCGTAGAGCTTCTTGCCCTCCTCGATGGCGAGGGACTGGGCGGTTACATCGGCCTGCGCCTTGCCCGCGGGGGCAAAGGCGGCGTAAAGCCCCCCAGTGGCCGCCAGCGCGAGGAGTAGAACGACGACCGCCGCCAGCGGATGGCGTCGTCGTGCGGAGAGCTTTTTCACGGATTACCCCGGTGTCAGGATCTTCTGCGTCGGTGTGTCTGGATGGAGTGCCGGGTCGGGCCCGGTGACGTGTTCGCTACTTGATCAGGTAGATCGTGGCGAAGAGGCCGATCCAGACGACATCGACGAAGTGCCAGTAGTAGGACACGACGATGGCCGACGTGGCCTGTTCGTGGGTGAACCTCTTGGCCGCGTACGTCCGGCCGAGGACCAGCAGGAAGGCGATGAGACCGCCCGTCACGTGCAGACCGTGGAAGCCGGTGGTCAGGTAGAACACCGAGCCGTACGGGTCGGACGAGAGGCTCAGACCCTCGTGCTTGACCAGCTCGGTGTACTCGAACACCTGGCCGCCAATGAAGATCGCACCCATGACGAACGTGATGATGAACCACGTCCGGAGCTTCTTCACGTCACCGCGCTCGGCGGCGAATACGCCGAGCTGGCAGGTGAGCGAGGAGAGCACCAGGATCGTGGTGTTCGTCGCCGAGAAGGGCAGATTCAAGGTCGAAGCCTTCTCTGCCCAGAACTCGGGTCCTGTCACGGATCGCAGGGTGAAGTACATCGCGAAGAGGGCCGCGAAGAACATCAGCTCGGAACTCAACCAGATGATGGTTCCGACGCTGACGAGGTTCGGCCGGTTGACCGTCGGGTGCGCGTGCCCGGTATCTACTGTCGTTGCTGTCGCCACGACCGACATTATGTCGGTCGCTTATCCCGCCCTCACCCCGGGGGGTGCCGTTCGGAGTGTCAGGGGCGTGTGCAAGGCCCGAACGGCCCATCAGATGACCGCTGTGCGATGCCGCATGTGACATGTGCGAACCGATGTTGACAGGGCACGGGGAGGAGTAGCATCCCGCGCAACATCAACGTGATTCACGGGACACGTGGAGGAACGAAATGCGGGCGACTGCGCGGGTTCTGGTCTACAGCGACGACGCCGGTACCCGGGAGCAGGTGCGGCTGGCGGCGGGACGCAGGCCGGCCGCGGACCTGCCGCCGGTGGAGTTCGTGGAGTGCGCGACGCTGCCGGCCGTCCTGTCGGAGCTGGAGGCGGGCGGCATCGACGTGTGCGTGCTGGACGGCGAGGCGGTTCCGGCCGGGGGCATGGGGGTGTGCCGGCAGATCAAGGACGAGATCTTCCGGTGTCCGCCGGTGCTGCTGCTGATGGGGCGCCCCCAGGATGCCTGGCTGGCCACGTGGAGCCGCGCGGACGCCGCGGTGACCCTTCCGGTGGACCCGGTGGAGTTCCCGGACGCCCTGGCGGGCCTCCTGCGCTCCCGCCTGTCCTCCTCGGCCGCCTGACCCCACCGCCCGCGCGAAGCCTCGGCCTTGGCCCGGCCGAAGGCCGCACGGGCGAGTGAGCCGAGCCGGCAACGGGCGCCCTGGAGGCGAAGGACTAGACAGTGGGTCGCAGGCGGGCCTGGTCGATCGGGCTGCGGCCTTCCTGGGTGCCCTTGAGGAGGGCGCTGCCCTGGCGCCAGTCCTTCCAGTCCATGTTCCAGTCGCCGAAGCCGTTGCCGAAGACGTCCATGTCGTCGCCGATGCTGTTGATCACCTTGACGATGTCGCCCTCGGTGATGTTCTCGTAGAACCAGGCGGCGTTGCCGGTGCTCATGCCGGTGCAGCCGTGGCTGACGTTCGCATATCCGTGCGAACCGATCGACCACGGCGCGGCGTGGACGTATTCACCACTCCAGGTGACGCGAGTGGCGTAGTAGACGGGCAGGTTGTAGTACTCGCTGCCGCCGATGCCGACGGTGTCGCCGCGCATCTGGACGTAGTACTGCTTGCCGAGCACCACCTTGACCCCGTTGCGGGTGGAGAAGCCGGGCTTCCCGGTGGTCACCGGGATGGAATTGATCACTTCTCCGTTGCGCCGGAACGTCAACCAGTGCGAGGAGGCGTCGGTGGTGACCTCCACGCGGTCGCCGATCTCCAGCTTCAGCGGCTTCGCGGCCCCTCCGTGGAGCTCGTCGGTGATCTTGATGCCCTCCAGGTTGCTCCGTACGGAGACGGAGGAGTGGGCGGGCCAGTACTCCTTCGGGCGGAAGTGCAGCCTCTTGTCGTCCACCCAGTGCCAGGCGCCCTCGACGCCGGGCGCGGCGTCGACGATCAGGCCCCGTTCCACGATCGCGCGGGCGGCCTTGTCCTTGACGGGCTCGTTGAGTTCGGCGGTGAGGGGCTGCCCCACGCCGTACTTGCCCTCCTCCGGGCCGAATTTGACCTCCAGGACCCCCTTCTTGGCCGGGGTGGTGTCGAAGGTCAGTGTGCGCTGCCCCGGGGCGCCGCGCTCGTCCTCGGTGCTCACGGTGACCGTGTAGCGGACGCCCGCGGCCAGCGGGACGGTGCTGTGCCAGCGGTCGCCCTTGGCGCTCAGCTCGCCCGCCAGGCGGCGGCCGTGGGTGTCCACGGCCATCACGTCGGTGATCCGGCTGTCGCCGCTCTTGACGGTGACCTCGAGGGGCCGGCTGGGGTCCACGGGACGGCTGCCGGCGGTCTGGTTGAAGGCGACCTGATCGCCCGCGTCGTACGGGCGGGCGGACAGCGGGTTGTCGCCGGACCCGCATGCGGTGGCGCCGGCCCCGAGGGACGCGACCAGCAGGGAGCAGCTGAGTACCGTCCAAAGACGCGGTGAGTGCTTCATGGATCCAACGCTATGAAGATATGACAATTACGGCGCGCGGGGCGACTGCAAACGAGGGGCCCGGGCTCCTCCGAAAGAGGTGCCCGGGCCCAAGTGCAGCGCGGCAGGGCCGCGCGGGTGCCGCTACTGGTTCTGGTTCTCACCGCGGTAGTACTCGTACACCCAGCCCCACAGGCCGATCAGGATGATCGGGGCCGAGAAGTACATGAGCCACCAGCCGAAGATGACGCCCATGAACGCGAGCGCGCCACCGATGCCCAGGGAGAGCGGCTGCCAGCTGTGCGGGGAGAAGAACCCCAGCTCGCCCGCCTCGTCGGCGACGTCGGCCTCCAGGTTGTCCTGGGCCATCTCGTCGACTCGCTTGGCCGTGAAGGCCAGGTAGTAGCCGATCATGACGCTCAGGCCGAAGGCCAGGAAGAGCGCGGTGGTACCGACGGGCTCCTTCGACCACACGCCGTACACGACGGCCATGATCAGGATGAAGAAGGAGAGCCAGAGGAACATCTTGCCCTGGATCTTCACTTGCCGGCCTCCTTGTCACCGGTGAGCGCCGTGGTGCCGCCGGCGATGTGGTCCTCGAGGTGGTCGAGGGCCGCGATCTCGGGGTGGTGCAGGTCGAAGGCCGGGGACTCGGAGCGGATCCGCGGCAGCGTGAGGAAGTTGTGCCGCGGCGGCGGGCAGGAAGTCGCCCACTCCAGCGAACGGCCGTAGCCCCACGGGTCGTCGACCTCGATCTTCTCGCCGTACTTGGCCGTCTTCCAGACGTTGTACATGAACGGCAGGATCGACAGGCCGAGCAGGAACGAGCTGATCGTCGAGACCGTGTTCAGCGCGGTGAAGCCGTCGGCGGCGAGGTAGTCCGCGTAACGACGCGGCATGCCCTCGGCGCCCAGCCAGTGCTGCACCAGGAAGGTGCCGTGGAAGCCGATGAACAGCGTCCAGAAGGTGATCTTGCCGAGACGCTCGTCCAGCATCTTGCCCGTGAACTTCGGCCACCAGAAGTGGAAGCCCGCGAACATCGCGAAGACCACGGTGCCGAAGACGACGTAGTGGAAGTGCGCGACGACGAAGTACGAGTCGGAGACGTGGAAGTCCATCGGGGGCGAGGCCAGGATGACGCCGGTCAGACCACCGAAGGTGAAGGTGACCAGGAAGCCGATCGTCCACAGCATCGGAGTCTCGAAGGACAGCGAGCCCTTCCACATGGTGCCGATCCAGTTGAAGAACTTCACACCGGTCGGTACCGCGATCAGGAAGGTCATGAAGGAGAAGAACGGCAGCAACACACCACCGGTGACGTACATGTGGTGGGCCCACACGGTCACCGACAGGCCGGCGATCGCGATCGTCGCCGCGATCAGGCCGATGTAACCGAACATCGGCTTGCGGGAGAAGACCGGGATGACCTCGGAGACGATGCCGAAGAACGGCAGCGCGATGATGTAGACCTCTGGGTGTCCGAAGAACCAGAAGAGGTGCTGCCAGAGCAACGCTCCGCCGTTCGCGGCATCGAAGATGTGCGAACCGAACTTGCGGTCGGCCTCCAGCGCGAAGAGCGCGGCGGCCAGCACCGGGAAGGCGAGCAGGACCAGAACACCGGTCAGCAGCACGTTCCAGGTGAAGATCGGCATGCGGAACATCGTCATGCCGGGCGCGCGCATGCAGATGATCGTGGTGATGAAGTTGACCGAGCCGAGGATCGTACCGAAGCCGGAGAAGGCCAGGCCCATGATCCACATGTCGGCGCCGATGCCCGGCGAGCGGACCGCGTCGGACAGCGGGGAGTAGGCGAACCAGCCGAAGTCGGCGGCACCCTGCGGGGTGACGAAGCCGGCCACCGCGATGGTCGAGCCGAAGAGGTACAGCCAGTACGCGAACATGTTTAGCCGCGGGAACGCCACGTCGGGCGCGCCGATCTGCAGCGGCATGATCCAGTTCGCGAATCCGGCGAACAGCGGCGTCGCGAACATCAGCAGCATGATCGTGCCGTGCATCGTGAACGCCTGGTTGAACTGCTCGTTCGACATGATCTGCGTGCCCGGACGGGCCAGCTCGGCGCGCATGAAGAGCGCCAGGAGGCCGCCGATGATGAAGAACACGAACGACGTGACCAGATACATCGTGCCGATGGTCTTGTGGTCGGTGGTGGTGAGCCACTTCACGACCACGTTGCCCGGCTGCTTGCGCCGCACCGGCAGCTCGTTCTCGTACGAGTCGGCCGCGGCGGCACCGTGGGATTCGTTGAGGATGCTCACAGTGTGTTCGTCTCCGCATTCCGGGCCGGGTCGGTCTGCTTGATGCCGGCCGGGAGGTAGCCGGTCTGCCCCTTCTCCGCCAGCTCCTTCAGGTGCGCCCGGTACTCCTCGGGCGAGACCACCTTGACGTTGAACAGCATCCGGGAGTGGTCGACGCCGCAGAGCTCGGCGCACTTGCCCCTGTAGGTGCCCGTCTCGGTCGGGGTGACCTCGAAGACGTTGGTGTGGCCCGGGATGACGTCCTGCTTGAACAGGAAGGGGACCACCCAGAAGGAGTGGATGACGTCGTTCGACGACAGGATGAAGCGGACCTTCTCACCCTTGGGGAGGTAGAGGGTCGGCCCGGGGTCGTTGGTGTCCGGGTTCCGGTCGCCGGGGACACCCTTCTGGTAGACGCCCTCGGCGCCCGCGGGGAAGTCCTTGGTGAAGCGGTCCGGGATGGAGGCGAGCTCCTTCGGAACCTCGCCCGCCTTCGGGGTCGCCGCGTCGCCGTCGACGTTCTCGATGTAGTTGAAGCCCCAGCTCCACTGGAAGCCGATCACGTTGATCGTGTGCGCCGGCTTGGCGGAGAGGGAGAGCAGCTTCGACTCGTCACGCGCGGTGAAGTAGAAGAGCACCGAGACGATGATGAGCGGGACCACGGTGTAGAGCGCCTCGATGGGCATGTTGTACCGGGTCTGCGGGGGGACCTCCACCTTCGTCCGGCTGCGCCGGTGGAAGATGACGCTCCACATGATCAGGCCCCACACCAGGATGCCCGTGATGAGCGCGGCCGCCCAGGATCCCTGCCACAGGGAGAGGATGCGCGGCGCCTCCTCGGTTACCGGAGACGGCATTCCGAGGCGGGGGAAGTCTTTCCATGTATACGAGCAACCAGTGGCGGTCGCCAGGACCACGCCCGCAGTCAGCGCCTGCAGCAGCTTCCGCCGCATCGGGCGCCGCGGCGAGCGGTCGGAGCCGTAGGGACTCACGTAGCGCCTTCCCGAGAGTCTCGGCCCGCGCGGCCGGCCGCGGCCGTGTTCGGGTCGGTCGCCGGCCCTGACGCAGGCAGGGGTTTGGATGTTTATGCGGACCAAACCCTACTGGACGCTATTTGGGGTCGCGCGGGGAGGGTGCCCAACGCGCCGCTACTGCCCCCGAAGGGATGGATCCGCCGTACGGGGGACAGTGCGAATGGCCCTGAATGGCGGGTTCCGGCCCCCATCTGACGCCCCCTGACCTCGAACGCGGGGGCCGTGTCCCACCCGTCGCCCGGCCACCACCCCTCAAGGACGCGCTTCGCACGGCACCTGCTTTACCGTGACCGGATGCCGTACTTCGACAGCGCGTCCGCCGCCCCCCTGCACCCCGTGGCCCGGCAGGCGTTGCAGGCCTCCCTCGACGAGGGCTGGGCCGATCCGGCCCGCCTGTACCGGGAGGGCAGGCGCGCCCGGCTGCTACTGGACGCGGCGCGGGAAGCCGCCGCGGAGGCGGTGGGATGCCGCGCCGACGAGCTCGTGTTCACTCCTTCGGGGACGCACGCGGTTCACACGGGGGTCGCGGGGGTCCTCGCGGGGCGCCGGCGCGTCGGAGAGCATCTCGTCGTATCAGCGGTCGAACACAGTTCTGTCTTCCATGCGGCGGCGGCGCACGAGGCGCGCGGAGGGACGGTGACCGAGGTCCCGGTGGACCGCTCGGGCACGGTGAGCCCCGCCGGATACGCGGACGCGCTGGCCCCGACGACCGCCCTCGCCTGCCTCCAGTCGGCCAATCACGAGGTGGGCACCGTCCAGCCGGTGGCGGAAGTGGCCGAGGTCTGCCGGGCGGCCGGGGTGCCGCTGCTGGTGGACGCGGCGCAGTCGCTGGGCTGGGGTCCGGTCGAAGGTGCCTGGTCCGTCCTGGCCGCCAGCGCGCACAAGTGGGGCGGCCCGCCCGGGGTCGGCCTGCTGGTGGTCCGCAAGGGAGTCCGCTTCTCGCCTCAAGGCCCGGTGGACGAGAGGGAGTCGGGGCGCTCCCCCGGTTTCGCGAACCTCCCGGCGATCGTGGCGGCGGCGGCGTCCCTGCGGGCCGTACGGGCCGAGGCCGACGCGGAGGCGGACCGGCTGCGGATCCTGGTGGACCGGATCCGGCGGCGGGTGGTGCGGCTGGTCCCCGACGTGGAGGTGGTCGGCGATCCGGAGCGGCGGCTGCCGCACCTGGTCACCTTCTCCTGCCTGTACGTCGACGGGGAGGCCCTGCTGCACGAACTGGACCGGGCGGGCTTCTCGGTCAATTCGGGCTCGTCCTGCACGAGCTCCACGCTGACCCCCAGTCACGTGCTGCGGGCGATGGGCGTGCTGTCGGAGGGAAACGTACGGGTGTCCCTCCCGCCGGGGACCACGGCGGAGGAGGTCAACGCGTTCCTGGAGGTGCTGCCGGGTGCGGTGGCGGACGTACGGGAACGGCTCGGCGTCTCGGAAGCCCCGGCGGTGGCGCCGGTGGCGGACTCGCTGGAGCTGGACGCGCTCGGGCTGCGGTGCCCCCAGCCGGTCATCGAACTGGCCCGGGCCATCGGCCGGGTGTCGGTGGGCGGCACCGTGACCGTCCTGTCGGACGACGAGGTGGCGCGGCTGGACATCCCGGCGTGGTGCGCGATGCGGGGGCACGAGTACGTGGGCGAAGCCCCGCGCGAGGTCGGCTCCGCCTACACGGTCCGCCGCCTGGTCTGACGGGCCCACCCCCGGGCTCCGCCCGGACCCTTCCCAGCTACCGCCGGGCGGTGCCCCCAGCCCTCAAACACCGCAACGTTGCAGGCTGGCGCCGGGCACAACCCAGCCCCGCCGGCGTTTGAGGCGCGGGGTCCACATCCAGCCTCGCCGGCGTTTGAGGCGCGGGGTCTAGGGCGGCGCCCCAGGAAACCCGGCTCCGCCGGGCACCGGGCTCCGCCCGGACCCGCTCCTCAAACGCCGGAGGGGCTGGGCCAGCCCCTGCGGGGCCGGGGCAGGCCCGGGCCCGGCCGGGCTCAGCGGCACTGGCAGGGGCAGCGGCAGCGGTTAGGCCAGGTGCGCCTGGACCTCGGAGGCCGCCTCGTCGCCGTAGGCCTTCGTGAAGCGCTCCATGAAGTGGGCCCGGGCCAGGGTGTACTCCTGGGTGCCGAGCGTCTCGATGACCAGCGTCGCGAGCATGCAGCCCACCTGCGCCGCGCGCTCCAGGCCGACCCCCCAGCCCAGCCCGGTCAGGAACCCGGCGCGGAACGCGTCGCCGACACCCGTCGGGTCGATCTTCGCGGTCTCCTCCGGGCAGCCGACGACGATCGACTCCGCACCGACCCGCTCGATCCTGACGCCGCTGGAGCCCAGCGTGGTCACGCGGGTGCCCACCTTCGCCAGGATCTCCGAGTCCGTCCAGCCCGACTTCGACTCGATGAGGCCCTTCTCGTACTCGTTCGAGAAGAGGTACGTCGCACCCTCCATCAGGGTGCGGATGTCGTCGCCGTCCATCCGGGCGATCTGCTGCGAGAAGTCGGCGGCGAAGGGGATCCCCCGCGTCCGGCACTCCTCCGTGTGGCGCAGCATCGCCTCGGGGTCGTCGGCCCCGATGAGGACGAGGTCGAGCCCGCCCACCCGGTCCGCGACCGCCTTCAGCTCGATCAGACGGGCTTCGCTCATCGCGCCCGTGTAGAAGGAGCCGATCTGGTTGTGGTCGGAGTCCGTGGTGCACACGAAGCGCGCGGTGTGCAGCACCTCGGAGATCCGGACGGACTCGGTGTCGACGCCGTGCCGGTCCAGCCAGGCGCGGTACTCGTCGAAGTCGTAGCCGGCGGCTCCGACCAGGATCGGGCGGCTGCCCAGCTGCCCCATGCCGAAGCAGATGTTCGGGCCGACACCGCCCCGCCGGACGTCGAGGTTGTCGACCAGGAAGGAGAGGGAGACCGTGTGCAGCTGGTCGGCGACCAGCTGGTCGGCGAAACGGCCGGGGAAGGTCATGAGGTGGTCGGTGGCGATGGAGCCGGTGACTGCGATGCGCACGGCGTGGACGCTCCTGCTGAGGACGGCGAGGGACAGTCAAAACTACCCGGTGAGCGACCCCAGGCCGAACCCCAGAAACTACCCCTTAGTAGCTCTTTCTTCGCGCGAGCTCCGATGTCTACGGTGCCTCCATGACCTATACCGACGGTTTCGGCTACTCGGAGTCCCCCGACATGCGCGGCGTGGAAGGTCCACGGCAGCCCGGCTTCGCCCGGCTGCTGGGAGACTGTGCCCGTATGGCTCCCCACTGGACGGTCACGGCGGACCCCCGGCCGGCCCGCGTGGCGCCCTCGCAGATCCACGGGATCAGCGTCCCGCCGGCCTCGGCGCGGCTGATCGCCTCCACCGCCGCGTACGGGGACCAGTAGGCACCAGTAGGCACCAGTAGTAGGCAGGGAACCGGTTGGGCGCCTGTTCCGTCACACCCGCATCAGTTACGGCGGGACCGGTGAAGGAGCGATGCGGTGACCAGCGAACAACCCGACACATCACGCGGCACACGACGGCGGCCGGCCTGGGCCGTCGGTTCGATCGCGGCCGCCGTCCTGCTCACGGGCGGCGGCACCGCCTACTGGGCGTCCACCGCCCACGGCGACGGCGCGTCGGGCCACCGTACGGGCGAGAGCGCGGCCTCGGCGCCCCGCGACGCGGGCGACCCCTCGGGGCCCGGCATCGCGCCCGGGGAGCCGGATCCGTCCGGCGGCGGGGTGGTCTACCGCGCCGACGTGAAGCTCCCCGAGGCCCCGGCCACCGCGCCCGCCTTCATCGCCTCGGGAGAGGTCACCTCGGCGGAGGTGGCCCGGCTCGCCGCGGCCCTCGGCATTCCGGGCGCCCCGCGGCTGAACGGGGACGTCTGGCTGGCCGGGGAGGCCGCCGACGGCTCCGGTCCCCGGCTCACGGTGACCCGTACGGCTCCGGGAACCTGGAACTTCTCCCGCTTCCAGGCGTCGGGGGGCAACGGCACCGGGGACGACTGCGTGCGCGGCAAGGACACGTGTGGCCCCGCCACCCTCCCGCGGGACCTGGGCGGCGCCGGCGCCGACGCGGGCCCGGGCAAGCCGGTCTCCGAGGAGGCCGCCAAAGCCGCCGCCGCTCCCGTGCTGGCGGCCGCGGGGCAGGGCGGGGCGAAGCTGGACGCCCGGCTCGTCCAGGGTTCGGTACGGGTGGTGAGCGCCGACCCGGTGGTCGGCGGGCTGCCCACGCAGGGCTGGTCCACCAAGGTGAGCGTGGCTTCCGACGGCTCGGTGATCGGGGGCAGCGGCGAGCTGAAGGCCCCCGTACGGGCGGCGGAGCAGCCGGTGGTCGGAGCCGTGGAGGCGCTGGCCCGGCTGAACGAGAAGTCGAGCGGATCGGACGGCACCGGCCCCGGCCCCAGCGGCTGTGCGAGCTCGGTCCCGGTGGATCCGGACAAGCCGTTGGGTCCCACGGACACGCCGCCGTGCAACCCGGAGCCGCGGCCCATGAAGCCTCCGCGCACGGAGACGGTCAAGGGCGCCGCGCTCGGCCTGGTCGCCGGGTCGGTGGACGGGTCACGGGGTCTGGTCCCGGCCTGGCTCTTCGAGGTGGCGGGCCGGGGCGGCGCGCCCGGCCACACGGTGGCCCAGCCGGCGGCAGCCCAGGAGAGCACCCCCGGCCCGAAGGACGGTCGGACCGTGCCCGGATTCTCGTACGCGGAGTCCGACCGGAAGCTGACCGTGAACTTCTGGGGCAGCGTGTGCAGCACCTACGCCGTGGAGGCGCGGGAGCAGGCGGAGTCCGTCATGGTGAAGATCACGGACACCCCGAACCAGCCCGGCCAGGCCTGCATCATGCTCGCGCAGGAGATGTCCCTGACGGTGACGCTGCAGCAGCCGCTGGGCGACCGGAAGGTGATCGACGCGACCACGGGCAAGCCGCTCCCCCGGCAGTAGCCGGCACGCGGTCGAGGGCATACGGCGAGGGCCCGCCTCCGGTCGGATTCGACCGGAGGCGGGCCCTCGTCGTGCGGGCGGTCCAGGCTCAGCTGAACGAGTCGCCGCAGGCGCAGGAACCCGTGGCGTTCGGGTTGTCGATCGTGAAGCCCTGCTTCTCGATGGTGTCGACGAAGTCGATGGAGGCACCGTGGAGGTACGGGGAGCTCATCCGGTCCGTGACGACCTTCACACCGTCGAAGTCCTTCACGACGTCGCCGTCGAGGGACCGCTCGTCGAAGAAGAGCTGGTAGCGCAGGCCGGAGCAGCCACCGGGCTGGACGGCGACGCGGAGCGCCAGGTCATCGCGGCCTTCCTGCTCCAGCAGGGTCCTGACCTTCTCGGCGGCGGCGTCGGACAGGAGGATGCCGTCGCTCACAGTGGTCTTGTCGTCCTGTACGGACATCTGCATTCACTCCCGAAGTGGGCGGCTCCCCGCCGGGGGCGGGGAAACGTCGGACTCTTGCCGTCGGTGGCAACGAGCGGGACCGCGGATTCATTCCGGGACCCGACGCTTGTTTCAGATATTCCATGCTCGCACACCGTGCGCGGGGGCGGATCCGAGGAATCGAAGGCTGATGCGTCACATTGACACTATCGGGCATCGTCAAACTGACATGAAGCAGTTATGATAGATAGCGTCAAGTAGACGAGAAGTCGAAGCGATGATTCAGAAGTCCCTTGTCGCAGAACAGAAAGGGTGCGTGTCGTGACCACCGCCCAGCCTTTGGACGTCCAGCCGACGCCCCTCGCCCTGCTGCTGCTCGGCCGTGAGGCCGACCCCAAGAGCGAGCGCGGGGTGGAGTGCCCCGGCGACCTGCCCTCGCCGTCGGACCCCAACCTCGTGGAGCGCGCCCGGGCGGCCAAGGAGAAGCTCGGGGACAAGGTCTTCATCCTCGGCCACCACTACCAGCGTGACGAGGTCATCGAGTTCGCGGACGTCACCGGTGACTCCTTCAAGCTGGCCAAGGACGCGGCCGCGAAGCCGGAGGCCGAGTACATCGTCTTCTGCGGCGTGCACTTCATGGCGGAGTCCGCGGACATCCTGACCTCGGACGACCAGAAGGTGGTCCTGCCGGACCTGGCCGCCGGCTGCTCGATGGCCGACATGGCCACCGCCGAGCAGGTCGCGGAGTGCTGGGACGTACTGACCGAGGCCGGTGTGGCGGCCGACACGGTGCCCGTCTCGTACATGAACTCCTCCGCTGACATCAAGGCCTTCACCGGCAAGCACGGCGGCACGATCTGCACCTCGTCCAACGCGAAGAAGGCCCTGGAGTGGGCGTTCGAGCAGGGGGAGAAGGTGCTCTTCCTCCCGGACCAGCACCTGGGCCGCAACACCGCCGTCCGCGACATGGGCATGTCCCTGGACGACTGCGTCCTCTACAACCCGCACAAGCCGAACGGCGGCCTGACCGCCGAGCAGCTGCACAACGCCAAGATGATCCTCTGGCGCGGGCACTGCTCGGTCCACGGCCGGTTCTCGGTCGACTCCGTGAACGACGTGCGCGCCCGCATCCCCGGCGTGAACGTCCTGGTCCACCCCGAGTGCAAGCACGAGGTCGTGGCGGCCGCGGACTACGTCGGCTCGACGGAGTACATCATCAAGACGCTGGAGGCGGCCCCGGCCGGTTCCAAGTGGGCCATCGGCACCGAGCTGAATCTGGTCCGCCGCCTGGCGAATCGATTCGCCGCCGAGGACAAGGAAGTCGTCTTCCTCGACAAGACGGTCTGCTTCTGCTCGACGATGAACCGCATCGACCTCCCGCACCTGGTGTGGACCCTGGAGTCCCTGGCAGAGGGCACCCTCGTCAACCAGATCCAGGTCGACAAGGAGACGGAGAGCTTCGCGAAGCTCGCGCTGGAGCGGATGCTGGCGCTCCCGTAGCGGCCGGTGGGACGCGTTTGCCGAAAGGGACACCCTGCGGGGTGTCCCTTTCGTTTAATCTCCCCGGTACGGAGGGGAGTTGATCGCGATGACGCGGTACATCGAGGTGCTGACCGACACGGGCGCGGACACCGACGGGCAGCAGCAGGAGGAGGCCCGCGCCGAGCTGGTCGCGGCGCTGGAGGAACTGGGCGTGGACGAGGTCCGCGTACGGGAGCTGCCGGCCGAGCCGGGCGCCAAGTCCGGCGGCCTGACCACCGCCGAGATCCTGGTGGCCGTGGGACCGCCGCTGTTCGCGGCCGTGGTCGCGGCCTTCGAGTCCTGGGTGCAGTGGGCCTCCTCGCGGCAGGTGCGCGTACGCCTCGGGGAGAACGAGTTCGAGGCCGGGCGGCTGAGCGCGGAGGAGCGGCAGCGGCTGGTCGACCACTTCATCGCGCACACCTCTCCCGCCCGGGAGCCGTCCGATGGCGCTGCGTGAGGCGCTGGTCATCGGCACTTCCACGTACGAGGACACCCGGCTGAACCGGCTCCGCTCGCCGGGGCTGGACGCGATGGAGCTGTCCGAGGTGCTCAGCGACCCGGGCATCGGCGGCTACGCGGTGCGGCCGGTCATCGACCAGAGCGCGCATGTCGTCCAGCGCGAGATCGAGCGCTTCTTCGTGCGCCGCAAGCCGGACGACCAGCTCCTGCTGTACCTGTCCTGCCACGGCATCAAGGACTCCAGGCTCCAGCTGTACTTCGCCGCCTCCGACACCGACCGCGACCTGCTGGATTCGACCTCCGTCCCGGCGGCCTTCGTCAACAATCAGCTGACCCGCTGTGCCTCGCGCAGGATCCTGGTGCTGCTGGACTGCTGCTACAGCGGGGCGTTCCGGCCGGGCGGCACGAAGGCGGCGGACACGGCCGTGCACCTGCTGGAGGAGTTCAAGGACACCGGCGTGGCCGTGATCACCGCCACGGACGCGCTCCAGCAGGCCTGGGAGGGCGACGGCACGGTCACCGAGACCGGCGAGGGCCAGCTCTCCGTCTTCACCTCGGCGGCGGTGGAGGGGCTGCGCTCGGGCCGCGCGGACCGCGACGGTGACGGCTGGATCTCGGTGGAGGACCTGTACGCCCACGTGCGGGAGGAGATGCTGGCCCGCGACGCCCGCCAGAACCCGCTGCGCTGGATCCTGGGCGGCCAGGGCACCCTGAAGATCGCCCGCCGGGCCGCCACCGGCTCGCCGCTCCCCCTCCTGCCTCTCCCACTGCCCCGCAGCCTCCCCGCCCTGGGCGGCCTGGCCACCGAGCTGCTGGCCGGCATCGCTCCGGCCGCCTCGGTGCTGCGCCGGACGCTGGGGCCGCACCCCCGGCCGGTGCTGCTCACCGGGGAGGACGGGATGCCGTACGTCAGCACGGACACGAAGGAGATCGTCGCCGCCCTGCCCACCGAGCCGGGCTACGCGGCGATGGGCACCGGGCTGGTGCGCGACCTCGTGGCCGACCAGTACCGCCGGGGCAAGGACGGCGCCGCGACCGCCGCCGTGCTCTTCGAGGCGGTCGTACGGGGCCTCCAGCCGTCCCTGGCCGCGGGGACGCACCCGGTGGTGCTGGCCCGCGCCGTGCCCCTCGTCTTCGAACAGGCGCGAGGCATCCTCATGCGGTTCACCATGCCCATGGAGCTCGACCCGGTCACGCGGCTCGTCCAGGCCGTCACGGCCGCGTGCGACGACGAGGAGATCGGCGTGACGGTGGGCAGAGCGGTGTACCGGACCGGCCCGGCCGGAGCCGTCATCGTCACGGAGTCCGCAGGCTTCGGAATCGGCCTGGAGGTCTCCTACGGCTGCTCGATGGCGGCCGGCTACCTGTCGCCGCAGTTCACCACGGACGAGGTGAACGGAGAGGCGGTTCTGCACAACGCCCAGGTGCTGCTCTGCGCCGAGCCGCTGACCCGGGTGGAGGACGTGCTGCCCGCGCTGGAGCTGGCCATCGGCCGGCCGCTGCTCGTCGTGGCCCCGGCGGTCGCGGGGGAGGCGCTGGCCACCCTCGCGGTCAACGCCCAGCAGAAGACCTTCGCTTCGATCGCCGTCGCCCTGTCCCCCGCCCTGCTGGGAGATCTCGCGGTCTTCACGGGCGGCGGCCTCTACCGGGACCTCCCGGGCATCCGGAACCCCAAGAAGGAATACTTCGGCCAGGCACGTCAGGTGGTCTCCACACGCAGGAGAACGGTCCTGATCGGTGGCGGCGGCGCCGACGGGGGCGCCGGCACCGAGCTGAGGGCCAAGGTCGGGGAGATCTCGGTGGGCGGCACGACCGATGACGAGGTCCGCAGGCGCATGGCGCTGGCCCGGCGAGCCGTGCACGCCGGCCGGGCCGGGCTGCTCCACGGTCTGGTGCCGGGAGGGGCCGCGGCCCTGGCGAAGACCGGTCACGGCCTTGCCCCCATGGCCGACGGGGCGGCGCCGGATTTGGCCGGGGCCCTGCGCAAGGCCCTGGCCGAACCGCTGCTGGCGCTCGCGAGGAACCGCGGCGAGCCCGACCCGGAGGCCGTGCTGCGGCGCGTGCGGGACGAGTGGCCGGGGTTCGGCTACGACGCGGCGCGTGGCGGGTTCCACCCCAGCGGGACGGCGGGGGTCTGGGAGCCCACCACGACGTCCTGGGCGATGCTGCACGCGGTCGAAGCCGCCGTACTCCGCTACCTGTCGGTCATCTGAGCGCAGGCGTCCCGGCGCAGGCGTCCGGGCACACGCGCAGGGGGCGCCCGGAGATTCCGGACGCCCCCTGTGGCCTTGAACGGGTCAGACGTTCGTCAGACGTTCACCGGGGACTCGTCCTGCGACGGGGCCGGAACGACCCTCAGCCGGGCGACCTTCTTCGCGCGGCGGCGTTCCTTGCGGAGCTCCACCATCGTGTAGAGGGTCGGCACCAGAAGCAGGGTCAGCAGGGTGGAGCTGACCAGGCCGCCGATCACCACGACCGCGAGCGGCTGTGAGATGAAGCCGCCCTCGCCGGTGACGCCCAGCGCCATCGGGAGCAGCGCGAAGATCGTCGCCAGGGCCGTCATCAGGATCGGGCGCAGACGGTGCCGGCCGCCCTCGAGGACCGCTTCGACGACGCCCAGGCCCTGGGCGCGGTACTGGTTGATCAGGTCGATCAGGACGATCGCGTTGGTCACGACGATGCCGATGAGCATCAGCATGCCGATCATCGCCGGGACGCCCATCGGGGTGCCGGTGACCAGGAGCAGGCCGAGTGCGCCGGTGGCCGCGAACGGGATGGAGACCAGCAGGATCAGCGGCTGGATCAGCGAGCGGAAGGTCGCGACCAGCAGCATGAACACGATCGCGATGGCCGCGAGCATGGCCAGGGCGAGCGAGCCGAACGCCTCGTCCTGGTCCTCGGAGACACCGCCGATGGAGGCGGTGGCGCCCTCCGGCAGGTCCAGTCCCTTGAGCTTCGTCTGGAGCTCGGCGCTGACCGCGCCCGTGTTGTCGCCCAGCGGCCTCGCGGTGATGGTCGCGGCGCGGGCGCCGTCGATCCGGGTCATCGCGACCGGGCCGGGGACCTCCTTGACCTCGGCGATGTCGCCGAGCTTCAGCGGGCCGACCGGGAGCGCCTGCAGTTCGGCCAGGGTGGTGGCCGGCCGCGCGGACCTGATGACGATGTCCCGCTCGGTGTCGTCCAGTACGGCCTTGCCCGCCGGGTTGCCCCGTACGGCCTGCGCGACGATCGCGCCGAGCGCGGCCTGGTTCAGGCCGGCTTCCGCCGCCTTGGGGGTGGCGGTCACCGAGATCCGGGGTACGGACTGGGAGAGGTCGCTCTGCACGTCGGTGACGTTGTCGAGCTCGGCCACCTCGGCGCGGACCTGCTCGGCGGCCCGGGCGAGGATCGCGGCGTCGCCGGCCTTGACGACCACGCTGAGGTTCTGGCTGCCGAAGGCGTCGCCCGCCGAGATCCGGGTGTCGCCGATGCCGTCGAGCCCGGCCAGCTGTTCCTCGATCCGCTTCTTCACGGCCTCGCCGTCGCCCGCGTCCTTCAGGGAGACCTGGTAGGAGGCCTGATGGGAGCCGGTACCACCGCCGAAGGCCGCGAGGAAGCCGGAGGAACCGACGGTGACCTGGTAGCTCTTGACCCCCTCTACGGAGGCCAGCACCTTCTCGATCTTGCGGCTCGCCTCGTCGGATGCGGCCAGCGAGGTGCCGGGCGCCAGCTCCTGCTTGACCGTCAGGACCTCCTGCTCGCCCTGGTCGAAGAAGTTCGTCTTCAGCAGCGGCGTCATGCCGAAGGTGCCGACGAGCACGACCACCGCGATGGCCACACTGGTCAGCCGGCGCCGGGTGGCGAAGCCGAGGACGCGTACGTAGAACCGCTGGAGCCTGGATGCCGCCTCCTTCTCCTCGGCGTCACGGCGTGCCTTCTCCGGATCCTCCGCGGCGCCCTTGGGCGCGCTCAGGAACCAGTACGAGAGCACCGGTACGACCGTCAGCGAGACGAGCAGCGAGGCCAGCAGGGCCGCGGTGACGGTGAGCGAGAAGGAGCCGAAGAGCTCGCCGATCATGCCGCCGACGAGGCCGATCGGCAGGAAGACGGCGACGGTGGTGAGCGTGGAGGCGGTGACCGCGCCGGAGACCTCCTTGACCGCGGTGATGATGGCTGTCTCGCGCTCCTCGCCGTAGCCGAGGTGGCGCTTGATGTTCTCCAGGACCACGATCGAGTCGTCGACCACGCGGCCGATGGCGATGGTGAGGGCGCCCAGGGTCAGCATGTTGAGCGACAGGTCGCGGGTCCACAGCACGATGAGCGCGAGGACGACGGACAGCGGGATGGAGACCGCGGTGACCAGCGTCGAGCGCAGCGAGGCCAGGAAGACCAGGATCACGATCACCGCGAAGAGCAGGCCGAGCAGACCCTCGGTGGTGAGGCTGGAGATGGACTTGGCGACGGCCGGGCCCTGGTCGCTGACCACGGTCAGGTCGGCGCCGGCGCCGAGCGTGGACCGCAGCTCGGGCAGCTTGTCCTTGACGGCGTCGGAGATGGCGACGGCGCTGCCGTCCTTGTCCATGGTGAGGACGAGGGCGAGGCTGGGCTTGCCGTTGGTACGGGTGATCGAGGCGGCCTTGGCGGCCTCCTGCTTCACCGTGGCGACGTCGCCGAGGCGCACGGCCGGCTTGCCGGGGCCGGAGGCCAGGCGCAGGTCTTCCACCTGGGCGAGGGAGGTGTAGCCGGCACCGACGCGGACCGTGCGGTTCTTGCCCGCCTCGTCGAAGGAGCCGGCCGGTACGGCCGCGCCGCCCGCCTGGAGGCCCTGGGCGAGGGCGGCGCCGTCGAGGCCGGCGGCCGCGAGCTTGGCGTCGTCCGGGGTGACGGTGACCTGGAGGTCCTGGACGCCGTCGACGCTGACCTGACCGACGCCTTCGACGTCCGACAGGACGGGGACGACGGAACGTTCCAGCTGGTCGGCCAGCGCCTGCTGGTCCTTGTCGGAGGTGACGGCGAGGATGACCGTCGGGATGTCGTCGGTGGAACCGGCGACCACCTGCGGGTCCACCTCGGCGGGCAGCCGGACGCGGGCCCGGTTGACGGCCTGCTGGACGTCGGCGACGAGCTGCTTGGTGCCGCTGTCGCCGTAGTCGAAGGTGGCCATGATGAGGGCGTTGCCCTCGCTGGCGGTGGAGGTGATGCCGGTGATGCCGTCGACGCCCTTGAGCATGGCCTCGATCGGTTCGACGACCTGCTTCTCCACCACGTCGGGCGAGGCGCCCTGGTACGGCGCGAGCACGGACACCATCGGCAGTTCGATGGAGGGCAGCAGCTGCTGCTTGAGCTGCGGGATGGCTATGGCGCCGAAGAGGAGCGCGACGATCGACACGAGGCCGACCAACGCCCTTTGGGCAAGGCTGAAGCGGGACAGCCACGACATGGGTATGAGATCTCTCTGCAGTGACGAACGCGAGGGCACTCCCACCCTGTCCCATGGCCCGGGGGCGTTTCGTCGCTCGCAGGTGCCGTCCTTATGTGCGGCATACCGCGTCCGTAGTACGCCGCACTACTCCAGCGCTACTCCGCGCGCGGGCGGACCAGTCCCGATTCGTAGGCGATGACCACCAATTGGGCCCGGTCGCGGGCGCCGAGCTTGGCCATGGCCCGGTTCACGTGGGTCTTGACGGTGAGCGGGCTGACCTCCAGCCGTCCGGCGATCCCGTCGTTGGACAGCCCCGCGGCGACGTGTACGAGGACCTCGCGCTCCCGGACGGTCAGCGCGGCGAGCCGCTGCGCGTGCATCCCGGCCGAGGCTCCGGCGGCGGCCGGGTCGGCGCCGCCGCCCTGGGCGAGGAAGGTGGCGATGAGCCCCTTGGTGGCGGCCGGGGAGAGCAGCGCCTCACCGGCGGCGGCGACGCGGATGGCGTTGAGCAGTTCCTCGGGCTCGGCGCCCTTGCCGAGGAAGCCGGAGGCGCCGGCCCGCAGGGCCGAGACCACGTACTCGTCGACCTCGAAGGTCGTCAGCATCACCACGCGCACGGCGGACAGGTCCGGGTCCGCGCTGATCATGCGGGTGGCGGCGAGCCCGTCGGTACCGGGCATCCGGATGTCCATGAGCACGACGTCGGCGCGCGTCTGCCGGGCGAGCGCGACGGCCTGCGCCCCGTCGCAGGCCTCTCCGACGACCTCCATGTCGGGCTCGGAGTCGACGAGCACCTTGAAGGCGCTGCGCAGCAGGGCCTGGTCGTCGGCGAGCAGCACCCTGATGGGCGGTGCGGAGGGCAGGTCCGTCGCAGTGTGGTCCACGGGGTGAGCGTACGTGGGCGCGCCGGGCGCCCCCCTAGCCGAGGGCGAGGACGATCAGGGCGGTGGTCGCCGCGACCTCGGCCAGGGCGCCGAAGACATCGCCGGTGACGCCCTCGAAGCGGCGTACGCAGCGCCGGAGCAGCAGTTCCGCGGCGAGCAGGGCGGCCAGGACGGCCGCCGCGTGCCGGCTGGCGGCCGGGAGGCCCAGCGGGAGGGCGGCGGCCGCGGCCGCGGCGACGGCGAGCACGGCGATCGCGGCGGCCCCGGCGCGCGGTACCACCCCGGCGACGGCGGCGCCGAGCCCCTCGGGGCGGGCCGGAGGGACGCCTTCCCGGGAGGCCAGGGTCATGGCGAGGCGGGCGGCCACGGCGGCGACCACGGCGGCGAGGGCGCCGCGGATCCAGCTGTCGGCGTACACCTCGGACAGGGCGGCCACCTGTACCAGCATCACGATGACCAGGGCCACGACGCCGAAGGGGCCGATGTCGGACCGCTTCATGATGCGCAGTGCCTCATCGGCCGGTTTGGCGCTGCCCAGGCCGTCCGCCGTGTCGGCGAGGCCGTCCAGGTGCAGTCCCCGCGTGAGCGCGGCCGGTACGGCGACGGTGACGGTCGCGGCGAGCAGCGGTCCCCCGCCGGACAGCAGCAGGATCACCCCGGGGACGGCCGCGAGCACACCCACGACCAGCCCGGCGAGCGGGGCGCAGGCCATTCCGCTGCGGGCGGCGGGGCGGTCCCAGCGGGTGATGCGGGCGGGCAGCACGGTGAGGGTGCCGAAGGCGAAGCGGACGCCGTCGAGGAACGAGGCGCGTTCCGGGGGCGTCAGAGGCGGGCTGTCGAACGAATCTGTCATCGGCGCGAACGCTACCCGCTCGGCGGGAGCGGTAAGTTACCCAATACGTGCCAAACAGGGAGTCAGTGCGATGGGTCACTGGTGGTATCGGAACATCGTCGAGCCGGGAAAGCTGCCGCTGCTGCTCGCCCTGCTCTCCTTCGTGATGTCGTTCCTCGTCACCCGTGTGATCACCCGGATGATCCGGGCCGGGAGGGGCCCCTTCAAGAACGTCACCCCGGGCGGTCTGCACATCCACCACGTCGTGCCGGGGGTGATCCTCGTGATCGTCGGCGGCTTCGGCGCGGTCGGCAGCGGCGGGCACAGCTTCGGCGCGGGGCTCTCGGCCGTGATCTTCGGGTTGGGCGCGGGCCTGGTCCTCGACGAGTTCGCGCTGATCCTGCACCTCGACGACGTCTACTGGAGCGAGCAGGGCCGCAAGAGCGTGGAGATGGTGGTCGTGACGGCGGCGGCGGTGGCCCTGGTCCTGGGCGGGTTCCTGCCCTTCGGGGTGAACGACCTGACCGCCGAAGAGCGCCAGAGCCGGGGCCTGGTCGCCATGAACGTGGCCATCGGCTTCTTCCTGTCCCTCATCGCCCTGTGGAAGGGCAAGGCGCGCACCGCCCTCTTCGGTGTGATCGTCCCCTTCGTGGCACTGGTCGGCGCGATCCGGCTGGCCCGGCCCGGGTCCCCGTACGCGAAGAGGTTCTACGCGAACCGCCCGCGCGCCCGGGCCAAGGCGGGACTGCGCGCGTTCCATCACGACCGGCGCTGGGCGGGGCCCCGCCGCAGGTTCGAGAACTTCATCGGCGGGACTCCGGATCCGGAGCGGACCGTCTCCCTGGAGAAGCCGCCCCGGCCCTGATGCCCTGATGCCCCGACGGCGACGGGCCCTCCCCCGGCAAGGGGGAGGGCCCGTCTGACCCGCGCTCTCGTGTCGGTGGCCCGCCGTGCGGCTCAGCTCGGGATCAGGCCGTCGTCGCTGAGCATCTCCCTGACCTCGTCGAGGCTCGCGTCCGGGCCGGGCAGGATCAGCTCGGACGGCTCCAGCGTGGCGTCGGGCAGCGGCTCCCCGAGCCGCCGTACGGCTTCGAGCAGCGCGCCCAGCGTGCGCCGGAAGCCCTCCGAATCGCCGCTCTCCATCTCCGCGAGCAGCTCGTCGTCCAGCTTGTTCAGCTCGGCGAGGTGGCTGTCGGCCAGTACCACCTGGCCTTCCCCCATGATGCGGACAATCATGACGGGCCCCGTTCTACTGCTTGTCGAACCGGTGCTGGGTCGGGGACTGCTGGGCGGTGCCCGGGGCGCCGCCCTCGATGGCCTGCTGCTGCGCGGACGGGCCGCCCGCCAGCTCGGCCTTCATGCGCTGGAGCTCCAGCTCCACGTCCGTGCCGCCCGACAGGCGGTCGAGCTCGGCCTGGATGTCGTCCTTGGAGCCGAGCCCGCTCTGGTCGTCGAGCGCGCCGGAGGCCAGCAGCTCGTCGATCGCGCCGGCGCGGGCCTGGAGCTGGGCGGTCTTGTCCTCCGCCCGCTGGATGGCCAGGCCGACGTCGCTCATCTCCTCGGAGATGCCGGAGAAGGACTCCGCGATCCGGGTCTGCGCCTGGGCCGCGGTGTAGGTGGCCTTGATGGTCTCCTTCTTCGTGCGGAAGGCGTCGACCTTGGCCTGGAGGCGCTGGGAGGCGAGGGTCAGCTTCTCCTCCTCGCCCTGCAGGGTCTGGTGCTGCGTCTCCAGGTCACTGACCTGCTGCTGGAGCTGGGCACGGCGGGACAGGGCCTCGCGGGCCAGGTCCTCGCGCCCCAGGGCGAGGGCCTTGCGGCCCTGGTCCTCCAGCTTCGCGGACTGTCCCTGCAACTGGTTCAGCTGCAGTTCCAGGCGCTTGCGGGAGGTCGCCACATCGGCGACGCCGCGGCGCACCTTCTGCAGCAGCTCCAGCTGCTTCTGGTAGGAGTAGTCGAGGGTTTCGCGCGGGTCCTCGGCCCGGTCAAGGGCCTTGTTCGCCTTCGCGCGGAAGATCATCCCCATACGCTTCATGACACCGCTCATGGGCTTCGCGCGCCCCCTTCTAGACGGACTGTGCTCCAGGTCACCGACAGAACCCACAGTACGGGCCCTGTCTCCATTACCGCACTGTTCGAGTGCGGATGCGCTCCTCCTCCAGGACGACTACGCCCGCGCCGTGTCAGGCGTGAGGAGTAGGTGGGTCCCGGACGAGCCTCGCAAGAGAAGGACGCCCGCCGTTGCCGGATCGTTCCCCACCGGGGTGGGGCCCATGCCCGCAACCACGTAGGCTTGGGTTTTGTGTTTGGTAGCCGCTCCTCCAAGGAAGAGAAGGCCGCCGCCACCGACAAGGTGAGCGCCGACCTCTCGCAGCCCCGTGACCCGCAGGCCCCGAAGGGCCGCCCTACGCCGAAGCGTGCTGTGGCCCAGTCGCAGCGCAAGGCCGTGGTGGCCTCGACCGGCAACCGCAAGGAGGATGCCAAGCGAGCCCGTGAGCGTCGCCGTGCAGAGATGGCCAAGCAGCGCGAGGCGCTGGCCAGTGGCGACGAGCGTTATCTGCCCGCCCGTGACAAGGGCCCCGTCCGCAGGTACGTCCGCGACTTCGTGGACTCCCGCTTCTCGGTCGCCGAGATGTTCCTGCCCCTGGCCGTGGTCATCCTGGTGCTCAGCATGGTGCGGCAGCCGACGATCCAGAACATCGCGCTGCTGCTGTGGCTCGGCGTGATCGCCCTGATCATCGTCGACTCCATCGGCCTGGTGTTCCGCCTCCGCAAGGCGCTGAACGAGCGCTTCCCGAACGAGCCCCGCCGCGGCGCCGTCGCGTACGGGCTCATGCGCACCCTCCAGATGCGCCGGCTGCGCCTGCCGAAGCCGCAGGTCAAGCGCGGGGAACGGCCCTGAGCCGAGCGAAGCCCGGCACGTCGGGGGAAGGCTTCGCGGAAGGAGCCCGGCTCTGGCTCGAAGGCCTGGGCGGACTGCGCAACGCCGTCCGGCAGGAACTGGTGGGCCGGCAGGTCGACGAGCAGATCGCGCACCGCTTCCCGGTCGGGCAGCGGCTGCGCGTGCTCGACGTCGGCATGGGCCAGGGCACCCAGGCGCTGCGGCTGGCCCGCGCCGGGCACAAGGTGACGGGTCTGGAGCAGGACCCGGACATGCTGGCCGTCGCCCATGAGGCGCTGGCCGCGGAGCCCTCCGGCATCCGCGACCGGGTTCGTCTCATGGAGGGCGACGGCCGCGAGACCGGCGCCCATTTCCTGCCGGGCAGCTTCGACGTGGTGCTGTGCCACGGGGTGCTGATGTACGTGCCCGAGCCGGACGCCATGCTCGCCGGGCTGGCCCGAATGCTGGCGCCGGGCGGGCTGCTGTCCCTGCTGGTGCGCAACGGCGACGCGCTCGCCATGCGGCCCGGGCTGGACGGCGACTGGAGGGGCGCGCTGGCCGCCTTCGACAGCACCGAGTACACGAACCGGCTCGGTCTGGACGTACGCGCCGACCGGCTGGCCGGGCTGACCGCCACGCTGGCCGGTATCGGTGCGCCGCTGCAGGCCTGGTACGGCGTACGCGTCTTCACGGACGGCACCGAGGCGGGCGAGACGCTCCCGCCCGACGAGGAGCTGGAACTGCTGCTGGCCGCCGAGGACCGGGCCGGGCGGACCGACCCCTACCGGGGCGTCGCCGCGCTGCTGCACCTGTGCGGTGTACGGGGCTGATGGCCCCCGCGCCGCCGTTTCCCGGGGCTGCGCCCCAGACCCCGCGCCTCAAACGCCGGCGAGGCTGAATTGCCAGCCCGTCCGGCGTTCGAGGAACGCAGCCCCCTAGGCTTCGAGGGCCGCGCGCAGGCTCATCGTGTAGAGCTCGGTGCCGGCGTCGTCGGACAGCTTCACCTGTTCGACGCCGCCCTCCAGCAGGTCCTTCCAGTACTCACCGATCCAGGACTCCGCGTCCCCCTGCGTGGTGAACTCCTCGGGTACCACCGACGGGCTCGTCTCCGTGCCGTCGGCCGTCTCGAACCGCCACGTCCACGCCATGTCCGCCTCCGTTGCTCGTCCGCTGCTCGCACGCTTCTCGCCTTGAGTCTGCCCGCAGAGTAACCGGGCGCGCAGCAGTCTCGGCGACGCGGGAGGATCATCCTGTGGAACTCACTCTGCTCGGCACCGGCACACCCGAGGGCCTGCCCCGCCCCGGCTGCCCCTGTGCGGCCTGCGCCCTCTCCGTCGGCACGCTCGCCCGCGCGGCCACGGCCGTCCTCGTCGACGGGGCGCTGCTGCTCGACCTGACCCCCGGGGCGGTACTGGCCGGCGCCCGGGCGGGGCATTCGCTGACCGGCGTGCGGCAGGTCCTGCTCACCCATCCGCACGACGGGCCCGCGGTGGAGCTGCCGCCCGGGCTGCCGGCCGCGGGGCGGGTGCCGGACGGTCGGGAGCTCGCGGTGATCTCCGGACACCGGGTGCGGGCGGTTCCGATGGACGCCCCGGGCACCGGGTACGAGGTGACCGGCCCGGACGGCGGCCGGCTGCTGTACCTGCCGCCCGGCGGGGCCCCGGCCGGGGCCGACCGCAGGGCCGGGCAGCGCCCGTACGACGTGGTCCTCGCCGACGTGCTGGGCCGGCCCGAAGCCCTCGCCCGGCTGCGGGCGGCCGGCGCCGTCGGCCCGGCCACCGACGTGATCGCCGTCCACCTGGACCACGACACCCCGCCGGGCCGGGAGCTGGAGCGCCAGTGTGCGGCCGCCGGGGCCCGGGCGGTGCCGGACGGGACCACCGTGATCGTCGGGGAGTACCACGCGGCGGCGCAGCCGCCCCGCCGGACCCTGGTGCTGGGCGGGGCCCGCTCCGGCAAGTCGGTGGAGGCGGAACGGCGGCTGGAGTCCTTCCCGGAGGTGGTCTACGTGGCCACCGGCGGAACCCGGGAGGGTGACCCGGAGTGGGCCCAGCGGGTCGGCCTGCACCGGGAGCGCCGGCCGGGCAGCTGGCGGACGCTGGAGACCTGCGAGCTGGTTCCGCTGCTGGCCGCCGACGGGCCGCCGCTGCTGATCGACTGTCTGGCGCTGTGGCTGACGGACGCGATGGACCGGGCCGGGGCCTGGGACGACTCCGTCTGGGCCAAGGGCGGGCGCCAGCAGCTCGGCGAGCGGACCGCCGAGCTGGTGGCGGCCGTCCGCGCGACCCGGCGTCCGGTGGTGCTGGTCAGCAACGAGGTCGGCTCGGGCGTCGTCCCGGCGACCGCCTCCGGCCGCCGCTTCCGCGACGAACTGGGCCGGCTCAACGCGACGGTCGCGGGCGAGTGCGAGCACGTGCTCCTCGTCGTCGCGGGCCAGGCGATCGTACTCAAGCCCTAACGGGGGTGGTCCTGTGGAGCGCTCACGTCGTACCGGGCAGCACGCCGGGCTCGCCGCCTTCGCCGGCGCCTGTCTGGCGGGCGGCGGCAACGCGGTCGGGGTCAGGTTCAGCAACCGCGAGCTGGATCCGCTGTGGGGCGCCGCGGTGCGGTTCGGCGCCGCCGCGCTGGTGCTGCTGGCCGTCATGGCCGTCATGCGGCTGTCGCTGCCCCGCGGGCGGGCGCTGGCCGGCGCGGTGCTGTACGGGGTGCTCAACTTCGCGGTGACCTTCGCGCTGGCCTACTACGCGCTGGTCCGCATGCACGCGGGTCTGGGGCAGACGCTGCTGTCCCTGGTCCCGCTGGTGGCCCTGCTGCTGGTGGTGGCGCAGCGCCAGGAACGCTTCCGGACGTCCGCGCTGGCGGGCACCCTCATCGCGGCCGCCGGGGTCGCCCTGGCCTCGCGGGCGCCGCTGCAGGCCGACGTGCCCGTGCTGTCCCTGCTCGCGATGCTGGGCGCCGTACTGTCCTTCGCCGAGGCGACCGTGCTCGCGCACCGCCTGCCGCCGGTCCACCCGGTGACGATGAACGCGGTGGGCATGACGGCCGGGGCGGCGCTGCTGTTCGCGGGTTCGTTCGCCGCGGGCGACACCTGGCGGCTGCCGGAGCTGGCGGTGACCTGGTGGGCGCTGGCGTACCTGGTCGTGGTGGGCTCGGTGGCGACCTTCGTCCTCTACCTGATGGTGGTGCGCCGGTGGGGGGCGTCGCGGGCGGCCTACGTCTTCGTCGTCATCCCGGTGATCACGATCCTGCTGTCGGCCTGGCTCGACGACGAGGAGCTGACGGCCGGTCTGCTGCTGGGTGCTCCGCTCGTCCTGTTCGGCGTCCATCTCGGCGCCCTGCGGCCGGGCCGGAACCGGCCCCCGAAGGCCTGAGGGAGGGCCTTACCGGCTGTACTCTCTGGCAGATGAGCACGCTGAATCTCGACGACTTCTCCGATCTGATCGAGCGCCCCGACGGGGGCGTCCGGCGTGATGCCGAGGAACGCCGTGAGCGCCTCGCCGTGCCGCCCGGCGCGCTGGGCCGGCTCGACGATCTGGCCGAGTGGCTCGCCGCCGCGCAGGGGCGGGTGCCGGTCAAGCCGATCGAGAGCCCGCGCGTGGTGCTGTTCGCCGCCGACCACGGGGTCGCCGCCGCGGGCGTCTCGGCCCGGGCCGCCTCCACCGGCCACGAGCTGGTGCGCGCCGTGCTCGACGGGACCAGCCCCGTCGCCATCCTGGCCGGGCGGCTCGGCGCCACCATACGGATCGTCGACGCCGGGCTCGACTGCGATCCCGGGCTGCTCCCCGAGGACGTGGTCGGGCACCGCGTCCGGCGCGGCAGCGGCCGGATCGACGTGGAGGACGCGCTGACGTCCGAGGAGGCCGAGGCGGCGCTGCGGCTCGGGATGCGGATCGCCGACGAGGAGGCCGACTCCGGGACGGATCTGGTCGTCCTCGGGGATCTCAGCGTCGGCGGGACCACCGTCGCCGCGACCCTCGTCGCCGCCCTGTGCGGAACCGATGCCTCGGTGGTCACCGGCCGCGGCGGACGGCCCATCGACGACCTGGCCTGGATGCGCAAGTGCGCGGCGATCCGCGACGCGCTGCGCCGGGCCCGCCCGGTCCTGGGTGACCAGGTCGCGCTGCTGGCCGCGGTGGGCGGGGCGGACGTGGCCGCCATCACCGGTTTCCTGCTCCAGTGCGCGGTACGCCGTACGCCGGTCATCCTCGACGGCGTCGTCTCGGCCGCCTGCGGACTGGTGGCCCAGCGGGCCGCGTTCCGCGCTCCGGACTGGTGGCTGGCCGGTCAGGCGAGCGGTGAACCGGGCCAGGCGAAGGCCCTGGACCGGATGGCACTCAACCCTGTGCTCGACCACGGCGTCTCAGTGGGCGAAGGTACCGGGGCATTGCTGGCTCTCCCCCTCGTCCGGGCGGCCGCCGCACTCGCGGCGGAACTCCCCGAACGGGCGGTGGCGGAGCCGGCGGAATGAGCCGCCGGGGCCCGCGGTCCTGACCAGACCGTGGTCCCCGTTCCGCCCGATCATGGACGGCGGCGCCCCATATGATCGCTTTTTATGGGAGAGGTCCGTTTGACCAGCGCAGAGACCGACCGCACCGCCGTACGGGCGACCGGTCCGTCATCCGGCAGGAAAGAGACCGGCGGCGATCCCGCCGGCAGGGGGAACAGCAGGGGGAGCACCCGTTCGAGGCGCGGCGCCGCGTTCGCGGTCTGGTACCTGCGCGTCGTCACCTTCGTCAACTTCCTGAGCGCGGTGTGGCTTTCGCTCGGGCAGGACCTGCGCAACCACAACACCGCCGATTTCTACACCCCGTACCTGCTCACGGCCGGCTTCGCGTCCGGCCTGTTCTCCCTGATGCTCGCCGTCACCCTGGGCCGGCGCAAACGCGCCGCCTGGATCCTGAACCTCGCGCTGAGCGGCGCGCTGCTGCTCGCCTTCGCCGTGGCGGCCTTCGCCCCCTGCACCGAGGGCGGCCTCGACCTCTGCTACCCGGAGTTCCGGGACCACGCGCAGAACTGGGTCTCGCTCGGCCTGACCGGCGCCTTCGTCGGCGCCCTGGTCCTGGGCCGCCGGGAGTTCTACGCCAGGGGCGACCGCTCCAACCCGGCCCTCGCCACCGTCGTCGCCGCCGTCGGACTGCTGGTCACCTCGCTGATCGCGGCCCTGCTCGTCGGCGCCGCCAACACCTCTCCGCTCCACGCCGAGGCCACCTTCCTGGCGCGCTGGAAGTACGGCGTGATGCGCCTGATCACCCTGGCCCCGGACGACCGGGCCTACCAGGCGATCACCACGCCCGGCTGGGTGAACGTCTCCATCAACGTCATGTCGATGCTGCTGCTGCTCGCCGTGCTGTTCGCCGCCTTCCGCTCGCGCCGCGCCGTCGACCCGATCAGCGAGGAGGACGAGGAACGGCTGCGGGCGCTGCTGGGCCGCCAGGGCGACCGCGACTCGCTCGGCTACTTCGCGCTGCGCCGCGAGAAGTCCGTCATCTGGTCCCCCACCGGCAAGGCCGCCGTCACCTACCGCGTCGTCGGCGGGGTCTCGCTGGCCTCCGGCGACCCGATCGGCGACCCGGAGGCCTGGCCCGGTGCCATCGATCCGTGGCTGGCCGAAGCCCGCGAGCACGGCTGGGTGCCGGCCGTGATGGGGGCGAGCGAGGAGGCCGGACAGATCTACGCCCGGCACGGCCTGGACGCGCTGGAGCTCGGGGACGAGGCGATCGTGGAGACCGCCGAGTTCACCCTGGAGGGCCGCGCCATGCGGACCGTCCGGCAGGCCTTCAACCGCGTCAAGCGGGCCGGGTACACCGTCCGCATCCGCCGGCACGCCGACATCCCGGCCGAGGAGATGGCCGAGCTGGTGCGCCGCGCCGACGACTGGCGCGACGGCGCGACCGAGCGCGGCTTCTCCATGGCACTGGGCCGACTGGGTGATCCCGCGGACGGCCAGTGCGTGATGCTGGAGTGCACCGACGGCAAGGGCGACCTGCGGGCCGTGCTGTCCTTCGTACCGTGGGGACCCAAGGGCCTGTCGCTGGACCTGATGCGCCGTGACCGGGACTCGGAGAACGGCCTGATGGAGTTCATGGTCATCGAACTCCTCGAACGCTCCAAGGAGATCGGGGTCACCCAGGTCTCCCTCAACTTCGCGATGTTCCGGTCCGTCTTCGAGCGCGGGTCCAAGCTCGGCGCGGGCCCGGTGCTGCGGATGTGGCGCTCACTGCTGAGCTTCTTCTCCCGCTGGTGGCAGATCGAGTCCCTCTACCGGGCCAACGCCAAATACCGGCCGATCTGGGAACCGCGGTTCATGCTCTTCGAGAAGAGTTCGGACCTGCTGCGGATCGGTATCGCGGCCGGCCGGGCCGAGGGCTTCCTGGAGGCCCCCGGGCTGCCGAAGTGGCTGCACCGCAGACACCTGGAGACCCGCCGTTGACAGCGTGGAACACCACCCCCCTACGGCGGTTCGCCCGCCGTGAGTGGGGGCCCCTGGGCCGGACCGTCCGGGGCGCGCTCGTCCGCGAGAAGTGGCGCGCGATCCCGATGACCATCGGCGCGGTCTGCCTGACCTCGGCCTTCCAGATCGTGCAGAACACCTCCTGGGGCTTCCAGCCGGTCCAGAACCTCGGATCGGTCAAGGCCGCCGACCCGCTGTGGCTGGCCCTGCTGCGCACCCCCCTGTCGCTGTTCGTCCCGGCGCTGGACCTACCGGTGTGGGGGGCGCTCGCGCAGATCCTGCTCGTCCTCGGCATCTCGGAGATCTGCATCGGCTGGTGGCGCACGCTGGTGATCGGCTACGTCGCCACCCTCGCCGGGACCACGTACGCGCGGATCGGGCTCGCGCTCGGCCCCGACCATCCCTTCGGCCTGCCGGTGTCCGACCGGATCGTCAACGACACGGGTCCCTCGGCGGCGGTGGTGGGGCTCGCCATCTACGTCTGCTGGCGCTACCGGGCGTACCTGACCGGCGCCCTGGTGATCCTGGTGATGATCGGCGAGGTGCTCGTCAAGAACAACCTGGCGGGCAAGGAGCACCTGGCGGCCATCGCCGCGGTCATGGCGGTGTGCGTGGTCCGGGCGCGATGGGCTCCGGCCCGCTCCCGCGTCCCGCTGGGGCAGCGCCCTCCGCCGTAGGGTGCGCCGTAGGGTGCGCCGGGCAGGCCGTACCGTATCGGGGTGACGACAGACCTCGGGCCCTTCGCCCCCACCCGGCAGTGGCTGCGGGCCCATCCGCTCGCCACCGATGCCGTGCTGGCGTTCGGGGCGTTCGTCGCCATGGTCGTCGGCTCCTTCGCCGATCCGCACGGGCCGCACGGGCCCACCTTCGGGACGCGCACGCCCGAGCCGTCCTCGCTGCTGCTGATGCTGCTCGGCGCGGCCGCCCTGGTGTTCCGGCGCCGGCAGCCGCGCACCGTGCTCGCCGTGACCTGCGGGCTCTGCCTGCTGGAGCTGACCACCGGGGAGCCGCGGGCGCCCGTCGCCATGTGCACGGTGATCGCCCTCTACACGGTGGCCGCCCGCACCGACCGGCCGACGACCTGGCGGATCGGGCTGCTCACGATGGCGGGGCTGACGGGCGTGGCCATGCTCGCCGGGCCGCTGCCCTGGTACGCGCAGGAGAACCTCGGGATCTTCGCCTGGACCGGAATGGCCGCGGCCGCCGGGGACGCGGTGCGCAGCCGGCGGGCCTTCGTCGACGCCATCCGGGAGCGGGCCGAGCGCGCCGAGCGGACCCGGGACGAGGAGGCCCGGCGGCGGGTCGCCGAGGAACGGCTGCGGATCGCCCGGGACCTCCACGACGTGGTCGCCCATCACATCGCCCTGGTCAACGTGCAGGCGGGGGTGGCCGCGCACGTCATGGACAAGCGGCCGGACCAGGCCAAGGAGGCCCTGGCCCACGTACGGGACGCCAGCCGGTCGGCGCTGAACGAGCTGCGGGCCACGGTCGGGCTGCTGAGGCAGTCCGGTGACCCGGAGGCGCCGACCGAGCCCGCGCCCGGGCTGGGCGTCCTCGACGAGCTGGTGGACACCTTCCGGCACGCCGGGCTGCCGGTGAAGGTGATCGTCCAGCTGGACCGCGAGGCGGGGGCGCTGCCGGCGGCGGTGGACCTGGCGGCGTACCGGGTGATCCAGGAGGCGCTGACCAACGTACGCAAGCACGCGGGGCCGGGGGCGCGGGCGGAGGTCAGCGTGGTCCGGGTCGGGCCTTCGGTGGAGGTGACCGTGCTGGACGACGGGGGCGACGCGGAGCCGGAGCCGGTGGCGGCCGAGCCGGGCGGGGGTCATGGGTTGCTCGGCATGCGGGAACGGGCCACGGCGCTCGGCGGATCCTGCTTCGCGGGCCCCCGCTTCGGCGGCGGCTACCGCGTCCACGCCATCCTCCCCGTCTGACCTCCCCGGTCGACGTCCGCTGCGCGGAACCCTCGCCGGGGCCAAAGTCAGCCCGGGCCGGAGCCAAAGCCAAACCCTTGCCGGAGCCAAGTCATCCTCGGCCGGAGCCAAAGTCAGCCTCGCCGGGGGGGGGGGGGGGGGGGGGGGGGGGAGGGGGGGAATCTAGCAGTAAGACGAGTCTGCGTAGGGG
>NZ_JBVHVF010000030.1:70971-92402 GCF_055564955.1 Streptomyces sp. NPDC028910
CTTCCCCACGCGCCCTCTCCTCTTTTTTTTTTTTTTTTTTTTCCCCCCCCCCCCCCCCCCCCCCCCCCCCCCCCCCCCCCGGCGAGGCTGGTTCGGCCCCGGCGAGGCTGGGTTTGGCTGCGGCAAGGGTGGGTTTGGCTGCGGCAAGGCCGGGGTTGGCTGCGGGGAGGCTGGGCCTCAACAGGCGCGGCGCCACGGGTCCAGGTCGTAGCGCTTCTGCAAGGAGCTCAGGCCCAGCTCGCGCGAGCGCTCGCAGAAGCGGGCCGCCGCCAGCTCGTACTCCACGTGGAAAACGGCCTTCCCGGCCTCGATGAAGGGCGTCAGCCGCTCGCACTCGTCGTACTGCGCGCACTGCTCGTTGACCGCGAAGTCGAAGTCGCCGACGAGCTGCGGGATCTGGTCGAGGTCGTTCTTCAGACCGACCGCCAGACCCCGGTCATGGGCGAGCTTCGCGATCAGCCGGTTGTAGCGCAGCTGGTCGTCGGCGGTGAGCGGGAAGCCGGACGTGTTGCGGTAGCCGTCCATGTTGTCCGGCTCCACCGCGTCGAAGCCCTTGTCCCGGCACATGTCGAACCGCTTGGCGATCAGCGGTTCCAGCTCGGTCAGGGCCCGGATGTCCAGCCAGCGCTCGCCCTCCCAGCCGTTGCCCTTGCCGATCAGCGCCTTCGGGAACGCGTCCGCGTCCGGCCGGAAGTCCTCCCAGGCTCCGGTGGAGAGGTAGCAGATGGTCTTGCGCCCGGCCTTCTTCAGGGCGGCGACCTGCTCCTTGGTGGTGGTGAACCCGTCGACGTCGTACACCGGGGCCTTCACCGAGGTGTCGAGCCTGCCGGTGAGCTGCCACTGCCAGCCGGTACCCGGCCGGGGCTGCCAGCGCTCCCCCGGGGCCTGGTCCGGCCACGGGTACGGTCCGTCCTCACCATCGTCTCCCTGCTCCGCCGTGCAGGCGGTGAGCAGCAGCAGCGCCGCCACCAGCACGGCGGTGAACCGCTTCATCCGGCGGCCTCCAGCGCGTACGGGAGGGTGCCCCACGGGTGCGCGCCGGTCCCGGGGACCGCGCAGTGCACCCCCGCCCGGCGCTCCTGGGCGAGTTGGGCGGTGGGGGCGCCCGGCGGGACGGCGTACACGAGGTGGCAGAACCGCTGGGCGGGGTGGTCCGCGGTCCAGGGCGGGACGGCGGCCTCGTCCCGGTAGGCGTCCCAGGGACCCTCGAAAGTGACGAGGAGGTCGGCCAGTTCGGCGTAGCCGGGATGGGGGTGGACCCCGTGGTTGAGGACGAGGGTACGGGCGCCCGCCGCGCGGGCGGCGACCGCGAGCCGCCCGTAGTGCGGGAGCAGTTCCGGGTCGGCGGAGGCCTGGTCGAGGAAGGCCCCGTCGGTGGCGTACCAGTCGCGGTGGCGCAGCAGGTCCTGCACCACCGCGGCGTGCGGGCGCCGCCCGTAGTCGGTGTCGGCGTACCCGAGCACCGGTACGCCGGCCTCGCGCAGCCGCTCGGCGACGCGGGCGAACCGTTCGTCGGGGGCGGCGCCCGGTCCGCTGTCGGGGTTGAGCACCACCGAGTGCAGCCGGCCGGCGCAGTGGATGAGCCTCTCCCAGGCCTCGGGCCGGTCGGCGGGGTGCTCGTAGAGGGGCACCAGCAGCATGCGATCCATCGTCTCATCCGTCTCGTACGTCCCGTACGTCTCGTACGTCATCGGTGGGCGGTCGCGCGGCCGAGGAGCAGGCAGACCAGAGCGGCCAGCACGGCCGCGGCCGTGCCCGCCACCACCAGCTGGACCACCCGGGGCTGGCCCAGTCCGGTCAGCAGGGCCAGGCTCTGGGCGACGGCGGCCGAGGCGCAGACCACGGCCGCGGGCCGGACCGAGCCGAAGGACTGCAGGAGCAGCCCGGTCCACATCACCGCCCCGAGCAGCAGCAAGGTGGCGACCCGGACCCCGGTGAGGCCGGGGGCGCCCGGCCAGAGCAGGGTTCCGGTCAGCCCCAGGACCAGCAGGACCGCCAGGTAGACGGAGAGGCACCGGACCAGTGTGACCAGCATCCGCCGCCGGAAGGCCCCGGGCGAACGGGCCCCGCGGAGCCCGGAGAGGCTGCCGCTGCGGAACCGGTACAGCAGCCATTCGGCCGGACCCATGCTCAGGGTGAGGGCCACCGCCGATGGGGCGGCGACGGCCTCGGCGGGGCCGCCGGCGAGCACCTCGCCGAGGGCGGCGTACAGCACGAGCAGGCCGGTGCCGAGGCCGAAGACCCCGTACGGCACCGAGTCCGCGAGCCGGGGCCCGCGCGGCGCGAACTCCTCCTCGGCCCCGCGCAGCATCCGCCAGCGCACGGGGCCCTTGCCGGGCCGGCGCGCGGCCCGGCCACGGATCCGCAGCGCGGCGGCCCGTACTGCGCCGGCCAGCGGGAGCTCCCGTACGGCCAGGGTGCAGGCGGCCAGCAGGGACACCACGAGCAGGGTCACCCGCACCGGCACGGGCAGGTCGACGAAGAGCGCGAGCAGCGCCCCCACGGCCATCGGGCCGAGTGCCGCGAGCAGCACCCGCTCCCGGCCGAGGACCAGCAGGACGGTGGCGGCGCCGACGTAGAGGGCCTGTCCGGCGGCGAAGGCGGAGGAGAACGGCGGTCCGCCGGGCACGGCCAGCGCGGCGGCGGTGCCCAGCAGTGATCCGGCGGGGGCGCCGAGGAGCAGGGTCCGCCCGGCGGCGGCCCGGTCGCCGAGGCCGAGCCAGGAGTAGGCGCGGTGGGACAGGGTCTGGTCCCAGACCCAGCCGATGAGCGCCCCGGCGAGCAGGGTGAGCGTCCCGGCCGGCAGGCCGAGGCGGTCCGGCGGGCCGTCGAGGAGCGGCGCGCCGAGGAGGTAGGCCAGGCCGGGCAGGGCGAAGATCACCCCGCGCAGCAGGCACGCGGTGAGGGAGACCTTCCACGGGTCGGGGACGGCGCCCGGCTCCGGGAAGGAACGGGGCACGCGGGCGTAGAGCTCCTCGGCGAGTGCGAAGGAGTCGTGGCGGCCGTAGGCGAGCCGGATGTGCTCGTCGGTCATGCCGTCGGATTCGAGGAGCGCGGCGATCTCGTCGGGGTGGACGGCCGCGGCGATGAACACGTCGAGGCGCTCGGCGAGTTCGTCCATCGGATCGGGAGCGGGATCGGGACCGGGATCGGGACCGGGATCGGGACCGGGATCGGGACCGGGATCGGGACCGGGATCGGGACCGGGATCGGGACCGGGGCCGGGGCCTTCGCGGCGCGGTCGGGGGAGGGCGGGCAGCGTGTCGGCGAGGAGCCCGGGCGAGCCCGCCGGGTCGGGACCTACGGCGGCCGGGTACCCGGCGGAGCCGGGGCGGCCACCGGCCTCACCGATGCCACCGGCACCGGCACCGGCACCGGCAAGGCCACCGGCCCCGCCGGGGCCCGCGGGCCGCTCGGGCCACGGCGGCTTGAGCCAGAGGGATCCGCTCACCACAGGCTCCCGTCGGCGGCCAGTTCGCGGTACCAGGGGTCGGCGAGCCGCTGGGTCCACTGGTCGCCCGGGCGGACGGGCAGCACGGGCTGGCCGGCGAGGCCGCGGTAGATGTGCCGGAAGCCGTCCACGGACTGGTGGAGGGTGAACTTCTCCACCACCCGCTTGCGGGACATCCGGCCCAGCTCGGCGCGGCGTTCGTCGTCGCGGAGCAGGGCGAGGGTGGCGCGGGCCATGGTCTCCGGCTCGCGCGGCGGGACCACCAGACCGGTGTCCCCGACGGCCTCGCGCACTCCCCCGACGTCGGTGGAGACGGTGGTGCGGCCGCAGGACATCGCCTCGATGATGCTGAAGGGGAAACCCTCGCTGATGCTGGAGAGCATCACGACGGAGCCCGCCGCGTAGGCCCGGGCGACCTCCTCGATGCGGCCCTCGTACGTGATCCCGTCGGTCACCCCCAGTTCGGCGGCGAGCTTCTCCAGGCGGAGTTTGTACTCCTCGCAGCCGGCCGGGACCGGGCCGAAGAGGCGCAGTCGCAGGGCGGGCAGTTCCCCGCGCATGAACGCGTAGGCCCGGATGAGGGTTTCGAGGTCCTTGATCGGGTCGATGCGGCCGCACCAGCTGAGCGTGGGCACGTCCGGTTCGGGTCCGGCCTCGGGGAAGGCGTGCGGGTCGACGCCGTTGTAGACGGTGCGGATGCGCTCGGAGTCGGCGCCTCCGCGCTCCTCCCAGCGGCGGTTGTACTGGTTGCACGGGGTGATCAGGTCGGCCTGGCGGTAGCCCTCGGTGTTGAGCTCGCGGTAGAAGCCGAGCATGAGCGCCTTGACGGGCCAGCGCTGGCCGGCGCTGCGGTAGCCGAGGTAGCGCTCGCGCAGGTAGATGCCGTGCTCGGTGAGCAGGAAGGGCACCCCGTCGAGGTAGGTGGCGGCGAGGGCGGGGAGGGTGGCGAGGCCGCTGCTGACGGCGTGCGCGACGCTGTCGGGCGGGATCCGCACGCCGAGCGGGCGCAGCGCGTGTTCCAGCAGGTCGGTGGCGGTGAGCGCGTCGTGGATGGTGGGCGCCGCCTCGGCGGTGGGGAGGCCGGGGCGGGTCCATACGGCCATCAGCAGGCGCAGAACCGATTCGGAGCGCAGGGCCGGGGCCAGCTTTCCGGCCCGGGCCAGGACGGCCAGTTCGCGCAGGGCCGCGGAGAATCCCCCGGCTCCCGCTGGGAGGTGCCCCCTGCCCCGGGCGGGGTCGGCCGCCGGATCGAGCAGGGAGAGCAGGAAGGTCTCGTAGACCTCGGTGAAGCGGCGGTGGGCCTTGCCGCGCAGGGCGGACCGGCGGCCGCGTGACGGGGGTGGCCCCCAGAGCGGGACGGCGGTGTGCCGGTAGACGTTGCGGGGCAGTTCCCAGGTGACCGGCTCTCGTCCGGAGCCGGTCAGGGCTATGACGTTGAAGTCGACCTCCGGCATGCCTCGTACCAGTTGGTCGCACCAGGTGCTGACGCCCCCGTGGACGTGCGGATAGGTGCCTTCGGTGAGCATGGTGACGTGACGCCCATGACTCATGCGGTGTGTCCCCCCAGGACTCTTCTCATGGGGGCTCGCTCGCCTCCGGGGGCGCTGATGTCGGCTCCAGGAGGGCGTACGTCCTCGAAAACCGCTCGTTCCTCGCGGTTTTCTCCGGGCGTTCGCCCTCCTTCGCCGACGCGCGCCCTTCTGCTCGCTCGCCCGACAGGTGGTGCGGTGGCTCAGCTGGGCAGGCGGAGCGTGACGGCGCTCTGCAGCAGCTCCGGCCCGGTCCAGGCGGAGCGGGTGCCGGCGTACGCGGCGCCGAAGTCGGCGGTGCCGAGCAGCAGCTGCTTCTTGGTGCCGTTGGGGGCGGTGACCGGGGCGACCACTCCGGAGGGCGCCTTGATGGTGACGGCGGTGCCGATGCGGTAGGCGGTGACCTTGCCGTCCGCGAGCGCCTTGTCCCAGGCCGCGCGGCGGCCGAGCTCGATGCCGGTGGCCTTCATGCTCTGGTTGACGATCGGCGCGCTGGGCGCGTACAGCGCGCGGTAGGTGTCCAGCACCTGGTCGAGCACCGGGTAGAGGGTGCGGTCCTCGGCGAGGTTGGACTGGTGGACGTAGTGCGGGCGCGGGTCGTTGGCCAGCACGTGGCGCAGGGCGGTCCGGGCCTCCTGGGGGACGATGTGGTCCAGGTATCCGGTGGTGGCGTCGACCGGGGCCGGCAGACAGGTGGAGGTGGCCGGGTTGTCCTCGCAGATGCCGCTGCCGCCGTCCGCGCGGCTGGTGTAGATCCAGTTGTACTCGTCGGCCATCTCCGCGTTGGTGCCCGTGTTGTAGTACACGTTCATCGGGTGGCGCGGGACGGTCAGGGCGGCGCCGACGGCGCGCTGCGCCGGTTCGCGGGAGTTGTCGCTGCCCGCCCACTTGACGCCGTTGTCGGCGAGGGCGCCGGCCAGGTTGGGGTTGTCCTGGGGCTGCTGCGGGTCGGTCTTCAGCCCGGAGTGCTCACCGGTGACGAGCTCGGTCCGGTCGGTGACGATGCCCTTGGCGGCGGCCCAGTCGTTGTTGTCGCGGATCTGCGCGGAGATCTCCGCGCGGCTCATCCACTGGACCGCGCCCTGGGCGTTCTTCGCGCAGCTCCAGGGGATGGTGGTGGTGTCCTGGACACAGCCGAGGAACGGGTGCGTGTAGGTGTGGTTCATCCAGCGGTACTTGGCCCGGTCGGCGACGAGCTGGGCGGTGAGGGCGTCGGTGCCGCCGTTCTCGGCTTTCCACTCCTCACCGGCGCCCGCGTTGAAGAGCATGTCGAGCTTGAAGTTCTTGGACGTCTGCCACTGCGCCGCGTACTGCGCGTCGGCGGCGGTCATCCGGATGGTGCTCTCCTTGCCCTCGCCGCCGGGGCAGGCGTAGTCGCCGGGCGTGCAGTTGAGCTCCTTGTTCCAGCGGGCGTCCGGGGCGAAGACGTCGTCGACGTGGACCGCGAAGTAGTTGCGGCTCCGGCCCAGGTGGATGCCCTGGGTGAGCCACTCGACGATGCCGCGGGCCAGCAGCCGGAACTGCCGCTGGTGCTGGTTGTAGCCGAAGGTGACGACGAGCTCGCTGCGCCCGTCGTGGGCGTACTCGCCGACGAGCGAGGCCCGCCCGGAGCCGACGGGGGCGTCGAGGTAGCTGGTGTAGCCGGTGCGCGGCTTGCCGATGAAGCCGAAGCTCTCGGGGACGAGGGCGGAGTTGTCCTCGAAGGCGACCTGCCCGCCGAGGTAGCCGAAGGGCCCGGCCTTGCCGGCCGCGGTGACGGCGGCCCGGGTGCCGTCGAGCTGGCCGCTGTAGCCGCCGTTGTCGGTGTACTCCAGCCCGACGCCCGGGTGCGCCCAGGTGTAGGCGTCGACCTGGCGGATCCCGTACGCCGTCTCGTACGCGGCGAGGGCGGCCATCTCGGCCGAGCCCTCCCCGAAGGGGTTCTCGTTCGGCAGGACCACGCCCTGGTACTTGGCGCGCGGGCGGCCGTCGAGGGTGTCGCTGAGGAATGCGGCGTCGATGACCGGGCGGCTGGCGCTGCCGAGCTCGACGCGGGTGTACGGGACGCCGGTGTCCCGGAGTTCCGCCGTGAGCGCCTCGACTGAGCTGCCGCCGTCGTCGACGACGAGCACCTTCAGGTCGATCCGCGGCGCCTCGGCCGCCTGGGCGGTCGAGGCGGGCACCACCACGGACACCAGGGCCGCCGCGGCCATGACAGCGGCGACCCTGTTCATCTTGTTGACCATGTCGGCCTTCCCCCCGCAGGCACCCCTCGACTCGGCCCTTGGCGGTCGGCCGGGCCGGGGAGGCTCTGTGGAAATCATGCAAAGGAACCCCGAGTCCCCTTGCGAGAGTGGACCGAGTCTCTCGGACCTCGTCAGGTCTACGGGGCAAACCTGGAGCAGAGTCCACAGATGGGTGAACCTGATGGCCCGTCGATCGAACAACTTGACAAACCTTCGAGTGACGTACGGACGAGCCCGTGCTGACGTACGGACGAGCCCGTGCGCGTAGGCTCATTTCTCGCGACCTCCGGGCCCGAATACGATCGCCACGGATGGCCGTCCACCCACTCGGCCCACACCCACAAACGGAAGCGAGACTTCACCACCGTGACTGCTCTGACTCTCAGCACTGCCGGCGCGGCGACGCTGCGCGCCGACGTCCTCGTCGTCGGCGTGGCGAAGGGCCCCAAGGGCCCGATGGTCGCCGCGGGCGCCGAGGCCGTGGACAAGGCGTACGACGGTAAGCTCGCCGGCGTCCTCGACGCGCTCGGCGCCTCGGGCGCCGAAGGCGAGGTCACCAAGCTGCCGGCCCCGGCAGGCCTCAAGGTCCCGGTCGTGCTGGCGGTGGGGCTCGGCTCCGTCCCGGAGAAGGACGAGTCGTTCGACGAGGAGGTGCTGCGCCGCGCCGCCGGCGCCGCCGCCCGCGCGCTGCACGGCACCAAGAAGGCCGGCTTCGCCCTCCCCCTGGACGACGCCTCCGCCGTCACCGCCGTCGCCGAGGGCGCGCTGCTGGGCGCGTACGCCTTCACCGCCTACCAGGGCGGCGAGAAGAAGTCCGCGAACGGCAACAAGAACGGCGGCCCCAAGCTGCCGCTCGGCGAGGTCGCCCTGCTGGGCGCCAAGCCGCGCGACAAGGAGCACAAGGCCGCGGTCGAGCGCGCCACCGTCGTGGCGACCGAGGTCAACATCGCCCGTGACCTGGTCAACACCCCGCCGAACGACCTCACCCCCGAGGCCTTCGCCGCGGTCGCCTCCGCGACCGCGAAGGAGAACGGCATCAAGGTCCAGGTGCTGGACGAGAAGGCCCTGGTCAAGGGCGGCTACGGCGGCATCATGGGCGTCGGCAAGGGCTCCGAGAACCCGCCGCGCCTGGTGAAGCTCTCCTACACGCACCCCAAGGCGGAGAAGACCCTCGCCTTCGTCGGCAAGGGCATCACCTACGACTCCGGCGGCATCTCCCTGAAGCCGGCCGGCCACAACGAGACGATGAAGTGCGACATGGCCGGCGCCGCCGCCGTCTTCGCCGCCGTCGTCGCGGCCGCGAAGCTGGGCCTCCAGGTCAATGTCACCGGCTGGCTCGCGCTCGCCGAGAACATGCCGTCCGGCTCGGCCACCAAGCCCGGTGACGTGCTGCGCATGTACAGCGGCAAGACCGTGGAGGTCCTCAACACGGACGCCGAGGGCCGCCTGGTCCTGGGCGACGCGCTGACCAAGGCCTCCGAGGACCACCCGGACGCGATCGTCGACGTGGCCACCCTGACCGGCGCCATGGTGCTGGCCCTGGGCCACCGGATGTTCGCCGTCATGTCCAACGACGACGCCTTCCGCACCTCGATCCACGAGATCGCCGAGGAGGTCGGCGAGGCCTCGTGGCCGATGCCGCTCCCCGCGGACCTGCGCAAGGCCATGGACTCCCCCACCGCCGATATCGCCAACATGGGCGAGCGCATGGGCGGCGGCCTGGCGGCCGGCCTCTTCCTGCAGGAGTTCGTGGGCGAGGGCATCACCTGGGCCCACCTCGACATCGCCGGTCCGGCCTTCCACGAGAGCGCCCCGTACGGCTACACGCCCAAGGGCGGCACCGGATCGGCCGTGCGCACCCTGGTGCGGCTGGCCGAGCGTACGGCCACGGGCGACCTGGGCTGACGCAGCGGCTGAAGCAGCGCGTGTGACGTGACGCACCCCGGGCCCCCGTCAGGGCCCGGGGTGCGGTCGTCCCCCGACGAAACCTCGCGGAATCGTAGGTTTCTACGCAGCGGTAACCCTTACTTGGGGCAGAACCACCTTCCACAGTCCGGGCCCGGCGTCCCGCGTTCCGCCGACAAATGCGAAGATGGGTTCTCGGCAGGACAGGGCCCCCACCACAGGGCCGAAGAAACAAGCGGCCGATTACCAGCCGCCGCCCGGTCACAGAGGACCGGTGCCCGGCGCACATGCATGGAGGACGTGACGTGGCGAACGACGCCAGCACCGTTTTCGACCTAGTGATCCTCGGCGGTGGCAGTGGCGGTTACGCCGCGGCGCTGCGCGCATCCCAGCTGGGTCTGGACGTTGCCCTGATCGAGAAGAACAAGCTCGGCGGCACCTGCCTGCACAACGGCTGCATCCCCACGAAGGCTCTGCTGCACGCGGGCGAGATCGCGGACCAGGCTCGTGAAGCCGCCCAGTTCGGTGTCAAGGCCTCCTTCGAGGGGATCGACATCGCGGGTGTGCACAAGTACAAGGACGAGGTCATCTCGGGCCTTTACAAGGGCCTGCAGGGTCTGGTCGCCTCGCGCAAGGTGACGTACATCGAGGGAGAGGGCCGCCTCTCCTCCCCGACTTCCGTCGACGTGAACGGCCAGCGCATCCAGGGCCGCCACATCCTGCTGGCGACCGGCTCCGTGCCGAAGTCGCTGCCGGGCCTGAACATCGACGGCAACCGCATCATCTCCTCGGACCACGCGCTGGTCCTGGACCGGGTGCCCGAGTCCGCCATCGTGCTGGGCGGCGGCGTCATCGGCGTCGAGTTCGCCTCCGCGTGGAAGTCCTTCGGCTCCGACATCACCGTCATCGAGGGCCTCAAGCACCTCGTGCCGGTCGAGGACGAGAACAGCTCGAAGCTGCTGGAGCGCGCGTTCCGCAAGCGCGGCATCAAGTTCAACCTCGGCACCTTCTTCGACAAGGCCGAGTACACGGAGAACGGCGTCCGCGTGACGCTGGCCGACGGCAAGACCTTCGAGGCCGAGGTGCTGCTGGTCGCCGTGGGCCGCGGCCCGGTCTCGCAGGGCCTGGGCTACGAGGAGCAGGGCGTCGCGATGGACCGCGGCTACGTCCTGGTCGACGAGTACATGCAGACCAACGTGCCGACCATCTCGGCCGTCGGTGACCTCGTCCCGACCCTCCAGCTCGCGCACGTCGGCTTCGCCGAGGGCATGCTGGTCGCGGAGCGTCTGGCCGGCCTCAAGGTCGTCCCCATCGACTACGACGGTGTCCCGCGCGTCACCTACTGCCACCCCGAGGTCGCTTCCGTCGGCATCACCGAGGCCAAGGCCAAGGAGATCTACGGCGCGGACAAGGTCGTGGCCCTGAAGTACAACCTGGCGGGCAACGGCAAGAGCAAGATCCTGAAGACCGCGGGCGAGATCAAGCTCGTCCAGGTCAAGGACGGTGCCGTGGTCGGCGTCCACATGGTCGGTGACCGGATGGGCGAGCAGGTCGGCGAGGCCCAGCTGATTTACAACTGGGAGGCCCTGCCGGCCGAGGTCGCGCAGCTCATCCACGCGCACCCGACGCAGAACGAGGCGCTCGGCGAGGCCCACCTGGCCCTGGCCGGCAAGCCCCTGCACTCCCACGACTGACCGTCACGGGCGCGACGACCACTTCCGCACTTTCGTAAGGAGCAACTGAAACCATGACGGTTTCCGTAACCCTTCCGGCGCTCGGTGAGAGCGTCACAGAAGGCACCGTCACCCGTTGGCTGAAGGCCGAGGGCGAGCGCGTCGAGGCCGACGAGCCGCTGCTGGAGGTCTCCACCGACAAGGTCGACACCGAGATCCCCTCCCCCGTGGCCGGCATCCTGGCGTCCATCAAGGTCGCCGAGGACGAGACCGTCGAGGTCGGCGCCGAGCTGGCCGTCATCGACGACGGCTCCGGCGCGCCGGCCGCGGCTGCGGCTCCGGCCGCCGAGGCTCCGGCCGCCGAGGCCCCCGCCGCCGAGGCTCCGGCCGCTGCGGCTCCCGTCGCCGAGGCCCCCGCGGCTGCGGCTCCGGCTCCGGTGGCCGAGGCCCCCGCCGCTCCGGCCGCGTCCGGTACCGATGTCGTACTCCCCGCCCTGGGCGAGTCCGTCACCGAGGGCACCGTCACCCGCTGGCTGAAGCAGGTCGGCGAGGCCGTCGAGGCCGACGAGCCGCTGCTCGAGGTCTCCACCGACAAGGTCGACACCGAGATCCCCGCGCCGGTCTCCGGCACGCTGCTGGAGATCCTGGTCGGCGAGGACGAGACCGCCGAGGTCGGCGCCCGTCTGGCCGTCATCGGCGTGGCCGGTGCCGCTCCGGCCGCTCCTGCTCCGGCCGCTCCTGCTCCGGCCGCCGCCCCGGCCCCCGTGGCCGCTCCGGCTCCGGTTGCCGCTCCGGCTCCGGCCGCCCCGGCTCCGGCCGCTCCGGCCCCGGTCGCCGCCCCGGCTCCGGTTGCCGCCCCGGCCCCCGTGGCCGCTCCGGCTCCGGTCGCCCCGGCTGCTCCGGCCGCTCCCGCCGCCCCGGTTTCCGCCGGTGACGAGGGCGCGTACGTGACCCCGCTGGTGCGCAAGCTCGCGTCGGAGTCCGGCGTGAACCTGTCCACGGTCTCGGGCACCGGTGTCGGTGGCCGCATCCGCAAGCAGGACGTCCTGGCCGCCGCCGAGGCCGCCAAGGCCGCCGCTGCCGCCCCGGCTCCGGCCGCTGCCCCGGCCGCCGCCAAGGCCCCGGCCGCCGCGGTGTCCGAGCTGCGCGGTCAGACGGTCAAGATGACCCGCATGCGCAAGGTCATCGGCGACAACATGATGAAGGCGCTGCACTCGCAGGCTCAGCTCAGCTCCGTGGTCGAGGTGGACATCACCAAGATCATGAAGCTGCGCGAGAAGGCCAAGGCCTCCTTCCTGGCCCGTGAGGGCGTCAAGCTCTCGCCGATGCCGTTCTTCGTCAAGGCCGCTGCCCAGGCGCTGAAGGCCCACGCGGTCGTCAACGCCCGGATCAACGAGGACGAGGGCACCATCACCTACTTCGACTCGGAGAACATCGGCATCGCCGTGGACTCCGAGAAGGGCCTGATGACCCCGGTCATCAAGGGTGCCGGTGACCTCAACCTGGCGGGCATCTCCAAGGCGACCGCCGACCTGGCCGCCAAGGTCCGCGGCAACAAGATCACGCCGGACGAGCTGTCGGGCGCGACCTTCACCATCAGCAACACCGGCTCGCGCGGTGCCCTGTTCGACACGGTCATCGTGCCGCCGAACCAGGTCGCCATCCTGGGCATCGGTGCCACGGTGAAGCGCCCGGTGGTCATCGAGACCGCCGAGGGCACCAACATCGGCATCCGCGACATGACGTACCTGACCCTGTCCTACGACCACCGCCTGGTGGACGGCGCGGACGCGGCCCGGTACCTCTCGGCCGTCAAGGCGATCCTCGAGGCCGGCGAGTTCGAGGTCGAGCTCGGTCTCTAGCCGATCGGCTTGTTACCAGCCTCACTGTCGGCGCCCCCGTCCGGGATACTCCCGGGCGGGGGCGCCGCCGTATTGTCTACCCATCAGGCCCCGCGTGACCCTGCACACCCATCAGGAGATGAAGCCCCGATGATCACCCCACCCGTCGTGCACTCGCTGCGCGAGCAGATCCGCGAGCACATCGTGGAGGGGATCGTCAGCGGGCGCTGGAAGCCCGGCGAGCGGATCGTCGAGCGCCGGATCGCCGTGGAGCTGGAGGTCAGCCAGACCCCCGTGCGCGAGGCCCTGCGCGAGCTGGAGACGCTGCGGCTGATCGAGTCGGCGCCGAACAAGGGCGTGCGCGTACGGAACCTCTCGGCGGCGGACCTTGAGGAGATCTACCCGGTCCGGGCCGGTCTGGAGCAGATCGCGGCCGAGCTGGCCGCGCCGCGTCTGGCGGCCGACTGTACGGCGCTGGAGCCGCACGTGGCGGCGCTGTGGGAGGCCGACCGCGCCGAGGACGGCACGGCGCAGGTGCGGCACACGGTGGGCTTCCACCGGGAGATGGTGCGGGCGGCCGGGAACAGCGTGCTGCTGCACACCTGGGAAAGCCTGGGCATCGAGGTGTTCACGGCCCTGTCGATCCGCTGGCTGGGGACCGTCCAGAAGTCCTACGCGGAGGAGCACCAGGCCCTCGTCGAGGCGTTCCGCGGTCAGGATCCGGACATCGGTCTGCTGGTGAAACGGCATGTTCTGGGGTGTGCGCCGCGGGCCTGAGGAGCATCTTGTCCGGCTTTGACCGGCACCGCGTGCCCTTTTTCCTGGCACGCGGTGCCGACTTTTCATTCAATGGGCATTTCTTCGCCACTTTTATTTGATCGATCATCGATCAGCGACTTACAGTCGTCGCGGACCTCAACCAGGTCCACCGACCCTGTCCTGCCCGTCAGGGATTTTTTCACCACCTCTCCTTTGTCCGGAAGGCGGCGCACACCGATGTCCGACCCCGTAGGAAAGCTTCCGAGCGAGCTCGACCAGCTCCCGGACCGCGACACCGAGGAGACCGCCGAATGGGCGGCCTCCCTCGACGCCGTCGCCAAGGCCGCCGGTACGCGCCGCGCCGAATACCTGCTCCGCCGCACGCTCCAGCACGCCGAGGCCGCCGGTCTCGCGCTGCCGAAGCTGCTGGAGACGGACTACGTCAACACCATCCCCACCGCCGCGGAGCCCGAGTTCCCCGGTGACGAGGAGATGGAAGCCAAGATCACCGCCTGGAACCGCTGGAACGCGGCCGCCATGGTGACCCGCGGCTCCAAGTACGGCGTCGGCGGCCACATCGCCACCTTCGCCTCCGCCGCGTGGCTGTACGAGACCGGCTTCCAGCACTTCTTCCGCGGGAAGGAGGCCGACGGATCGGGCGACCAGCTCTACATCCAGGGCCACGCCTCCCCCGGCATCTACGCCCGCGCCTTCCTCGACGGGCGCGTCTCCGAGCAGCAGCTCGACAACTTCCGCCAGGAGTCCGGCGGCAACGGCCTGCCGTCCTACCCCCACCCGCGGCGCCTGCCGTGGCTGTGGGAGTTCCCGACGGTGTCCATGGGCCTCGGCCCGCTCTCCGCGATCTACCAGGCGCGCTTCAACCGCTACCTGCAGAACCGGAGCATCAAGGACACCGCCAACTCGCACGTCTGGGCGTTCCTGGGCGACGGCGAGATGGACGAGCCCGAGTCGACCGCCGCCCTGGCCCTCGCCTCCCGCGAGCAGCTCGACAACCTGACCTTCGTCATCAACTGCAACCTGCAGCGCCTCGACGGTCCGGTCCGCGCCAACTTCCGCGTGGTCCAGGAGCTGGAGGCCCAGTTCCGCGGCGCCGGCTGGAACGTCATCAAGTCGCTGTGGGGCTCCGCCTGGGACGAGCTGTTCCAGCTCGACACCACGGGCGCCCTGGTACGCCGCCTGCGCGAGGTGCCGGACGCGCAGTTCCAGACGTACGCGACCCGCGACGTGGCCTACATCCGCCAGCATTTCTTCGGCGCCAACGCCGAGCTGGTGCAGCTGGCCGGGGTGCTCTCCGACGCGAAGATCGCCGAGTGCTTCCACAGCTCCCGCGGCGGCCACGAGCCCCGCAAGGTCTACGCCGCGTACAAGGCCGCCCTGGAGCACAAGGGCGCGCCGACGGTCATCCTGGCGCAGACCGTCAAGGGCTACACGCTGGGTGCCGGGTTCGAGTCGAAGAACGCGAACCACCAGATGAAGAAGCTGACGATCGACGAGTTCAAGGACATGCGTGACCTCCTTGGCCTGCCGATCCCGGACAGCGCCTTCGCCGACGGCCAGGTCCCGTACGGCCACCCGGGCGCGAACTCCCCCGAGGTCCAGTACCTGAACGAGCGCCGCGCGGCGCTCGGCGGCCCGGCCCCGGCCCGCAAGGTCAAGCACGTGGCCCTGCCCGCCCCGGCGGAGCGCTCCTTCGCCCCGCTGCTGAAGGGCTCCGGCAAGCAGGAGATGGCCACCACCATGGCCTTCGTCCGGCTCGTCAAGGACCTGATGCGGGACAAGGAGACCGGCAAGCGCTGGGTGCCGATCGTCCCGGACGAGGCCCGTACCTTCGGTATGGAGTCCCTCTTCCCGTCGGCCGGCATCTACTCGCCGCTGGGTCAGACGTACGAGCCGGTCGACCGCGACCAGCTCATGTACTACAAGGAAGCCAAGGACGGCCAGATCCTCAACGAGGGGATCACCGAGGCCGGCGCCATGGCCGACTTCATCGCGGCCTGCACGTCGTACGCGACGCACGGCGAGCCGATGATCCCCTTCTACATCTTCTACTCGATGTTCGGCTGGCAGCGCACCGCCGACCAGATGTGGCAGCTCGCCGACCAGCTCGGCAAGGGCTTCATCGTCGGCGCCACCGCGGGCCGCACCACGCTGACCGGCGAGGGCCTGCAGCACGCGGACGGCCACTCGCACCTGATCGCGTCCACGAACCCGGCGTCGCTCAACTACGACCCGGCCTTCGCGTACGAGATCGCGGTGATCGTCAAGGACGGTCTGCGCCGGATGTACGGCGAGAAGCCGGAAGACGTCTTCTACTACCTGACGGTCTACAACGAGCCGAAGGTGCAGCCCGCGATGCCCGAGGGCGTCGAGGAAGGCATCCTGCGCGGCCTCTACCGCTTCAACACGGCGGCCGACCTGGCCGAGGCGGCCCCGGCCGCCGACGCGCCGAAGGTCCAGCTGATGGCCTCGGGCACGGCGATCCACTGGGTGCTGGAGGCGCAGCGGCTGCTCGCCGCCGACTGGAACGTGGCCGCCGACGTCTGGTCCGCCACCTCCTGGGGCGAGCTGCGGCGCGACGCGCTGGAGTGCGACGAGGCGCTGCTGCGCGGCGAGGTGCGCACCCCGTACGTGACCCGCGCGCTGGAGGGTGCCGCCGGCCCGGTCCTCGCCGTCTCCGACTGGATGCGTCAGGTCCCGGACCAGATCAGCCAGTGGGTGGAGCAGGACTACACCTCGCTGGGTACGGACGGCTTCGGTCTGTCCGACACCCGTGAGGGCGCCCGCCGCCACTTCGGTGTCGACGCCCAGTCGATCGTGGTGGCCGCGCTGGCCCAGCTCGCCCGCCGCGGCGAGGTACCGGCGTCCTCCGTCAAGGAGGCCCGGGAGCGCTACGGCCTCTGAGGCCGCGTCTGACGGAGCCGAAAGGCCGGTGTCCGACCCCCCGGGGGGTGGGACACCGGCCTTTCGTCGCATGCGAGGTGGCGGCCGGGGGGTGGACCCGTGATGCTGGAGCGGTGATGGACGAGACGGAGTTCTGGGAGATCGTGGACCGCACCCGCGAGGCCGCCGACGGCGACCCCGAGGAACAGGCCGAGCTGCTCGTGGAGCGCCTGACCCAGCTCGATCCGGACTCCGTCCTGGACTTCGCCCGGCACTTCGAGTCGCGGTACAACCGGGCGTACACCTGGGACCTGTGGGGGGCGGCCTGGGTGCTGCTCGACGGGGCGAGCGACGACGCCTTCGACTACTTCCGCTGCTGGCTGATCGGCCAGGGGCGGGAGGTCTTCGAGGGCGGGGTGCACGATCCGGACCGCCTGGCGGAGCTCCTGGAGGACTTCGACGAGGAGATCGACGGGGACGGCGAGGAGCTGGGGTACGCGGCCGACGAGGCCTACGAGCAGCTGACCGGGGCGGTGGCGCCGGATCTGGGCATCCCGCTGCAGGCGGCGGAGCCGGAGGGCACCCCGCTGGACTTCGAGAGCGAAGCCGTGCTCGCGGAGCGCTTCCCCCGGCTCTGGCAGCGTTTCAGGGGCTGAGGCCCGACTCAGTAGGACTCAGTAGTGGGTGCCGCCGTCGATGCGGATCTCCGTACCGGTGATGAAGGCGCCGTCCTCGGAGCCCAGCATGGCGACGACGCCGGCGACGCTCTGCGGGCCGGCGAAGCCCTGGCCGATGGCCGGGGCGAGCTTGGTGAAGAGGGACCAGTCGGTGTCCTCGGGCAGTCCGGGGCCGGCGCCGGTGGTCATGCCGCTCTCGATGGAGCCGGGGGCGACGGAGACGAAGCGCAGACCCTGCTTGCTGTACTCGGCGGCCAGCGCGTGGGTCATGGACTGGATGCCGCCCTTGCTGGCGGCGTAGGCGGACATGTAGGGGTGCGCGAAGGACGCCGAGGTGGAGCTGAAGTTCACGACGACCGGCCGGTCGCCCGCCAGCAGGGCCGGCAGGGACTCGCGGATCATCAGGAAGGTGCCGGTCAGGTTGACCCCGATGACCTTGTTCCAGAGGTCGAGCGTGGTCCGGTGGGTGTGCGCGGAGCGCAGGATGCCGGCGGCGTTGACGAGCACGTCGATCCCGCCGAGGGCGTCGACCGCGGCGGCCACGCCCTCCTTGACGGCGTTCTCGTCGGATATGTCGAGGAGCGCGGTGCTGAGCCGGGCCCCGTGGCCCGCGGCGGCGGCCTGGGCGGCGGTGTCCTTGAGGCCGGCCTCGCTGACGTCGACCGTGTGGACGCGGCCGCCCTCGGAGAGGATGCGGTGGACGGTGGCCCGGCCGATGCCGGAGCCGCCGCCGGTGATGAGGACGCGGCGTCCTTCGTAGCGGTTCATGGCGCGAGCGTACCCAAGGACTGGCATGCTTTGCCATGCCGACAGAGAATGCAATCGCGGGCGGGTGCGAGGGGTACGCTTCCCCTCGTGAGATCCCGTCGTCCGTACTCTCCCCAGGCCGGCCCCGGGGGCCAGTCGCTGACCGAGCGCCGCAAGGCCGCCACCCAGCTGGACATCGCCCGCGCGGCCTGCGACCTGTTCGCGGAACACGGTCCCGACGGCACCACCGCCGAGGACATCGCCCGCCGGGCGGGGGTGGCGCTGCGCACGTTCTACCGCTACTTCCGCAACAAGCAGGAGGCGGTGGCCCCGCTGCTGGCGGGCGGCGGTGACGCCTGGCGCGCGCTGCTCGCCGAGGAGGACCCCGGCACACCGCTCGCCGAGGCGCTGGAACGCGCCGTCAGCCGGTCGCTGAGCGCCCCGCAGGCGGTCGGGGAAGGCCTGGAGGTGACCCGCGGCCTGCTCCGCGCGGCGGCGGGCGACCAGGCCCTGCGCGCGGTCTGGTACTGCGTGAACCAGGACTCCGAGGAGCACCTGGTCCCGGTGCTCACCCGGCTGGCGGGCCCGGACGCGGACCCGCTGGAGGTGCGGCTGCTCGCCGCGGCGGCCACGGACGCGATCCGCGTGGCGCTGGAGCTGTGGTCGACCACGGACGCCCCGGTCTCGGGCCCCGGCTCCCCGGCGGAACTGGCGGTCCGCTGCCTGCACGACCTGACAGGCGCGATGCCCCTGCTGCGCTGAGGTCAGCGCGGCAGGGGCATCAGCCCGGGCCCGTGGTCCATGGTCGCGTCAGTGGCCGCCACCCCAGTCACCGTTGCCGCCGGAGCCGTTCCAGTCACCGTTGCCGCCGGAGCCGTTCCAGTCACCGTTGCCGCCGGAGCCGTTCCAGTCACCGTTGCCGCCGGAGCCGTTCCAGTCGCCGTTGCCCCAGTCGCCGTTACCGCCGCGACCGTTGCCCCAGTCCCAGTCACCGTTGCCACCGCGACCGTTGCCCCAGTCCCAGTCGCCGTTGCCACCGCGGCCGTTACCCCAGTCCCAGTCGCCATTGCCGCCACGACCGAAGTCGTCCCAGCTCGCGTCACGCCAGTTGCTCCAGTCGTGACGCCCGTCGCCGCCGTTGCCGCCGAATCCGCCGTCGTCCCAGCACCAGCTGGGGCGGTCCCGCCAGTCGCGGTTGCAGCACTCGTCCCAACGCCAGTCGCTCCAGCGCTCCTCCGAGCACCTCCAGGTGCCGCCGCCGGTGGTGGTGGCGGCCGAGGCGCCGCCTACCGGCATCAGGCCGATGGCGACTCCGGCGGCGCCCGCCATGGCTACCGCAACGATCCTACGGCGCATCTTCATGCACCTCCGAACATATCTCGCTTATCCGGCCTTTACGGGTCATTTCCACCCTTACCCGACCCCGGCGAGCTGTCAAAGCAGAAAGGCCTCCCGCCGCTCTCCGTGGAGTGCGGCGGGAGGCCCCCATCAGGCATTTCTTAGATGTCGAAGTACAGCTCGAACTCGTGCGGGTGCGGACGCTGCGCGATCGGGGCGATCTCGTGCGTGCGCTTGTAGTCGATCCAGGTCTCGATCAGGTCGGGCGTGAAGACACCGCCGGCCAGGAGGTACTCGTGGTCGGCCTCCAGGGCCTTGAGGACGTCCTCGAGGCTCGTCGGGACCTGCGGGACGCTCGCGTGCTCGTCGGGCGAGAGCTCGTAGAGGTCCTTGTCGATCGGCTCCATCGGCTCGATCTTGTTCTTGACACCGTCGAGGCCCGCGAGCAGCAGCGCCGCGAAGGCGAGGTACGGGTTGGACGACGGGTCCGGGGCGCGGAACTCGACGCGCTTGGCCTTCGGGTTCGAGCCCGTGATCGGGATGCGCATGGCGGCGGAGCGGTTGCGCTGCGAGTACACCATGTTGACCGGCGCCTCGAAGCCCGGGACCAGGCGGTGGTAGGAATTCACCGTCGGGTTGGTGAAGGCCAGCAGCGACGGGGCGTGCTTGAGGATGCCGCCGATGTAGTAGCGCGCAGTGTCCGAGAGACCCGCGTAGCCGGCCTCGTCGTAGAACAGCGGGTCGCCGTTCGCCCACAGCGACTGGTGCACGTGCATGCCCGAGCCGTTGTCACCGAAGATCGGCTTCGGCATGAAGGTCGCGGTCTTGCCGTTGCGCCAGGCGACGTTCTTCACGATGTACTTGAAGAGCATCAGGTCGTCGGCCGCGGCGAGCAGCGTGTTGAACTTGTAGTTGATCTCGGCCTGGCCGCCGGTGCCGACCTCGTGGTGCTGGCGCTCGACCTGGAGGCCCTGGGCGTCCAGCTCGAGGGAGATCTCGGCGCGCAGGTCGGCGAAGTGGTCGACCGGGGCGACCGGGAAGTAACCGCCCTTGTAGCGGACCTTGTAGCCGCGGTTGTTCTCCTCGGAACCGGTGTTCCAGGCGCCGGCCTCGGAGTCGATGTGGTAGAAGCCCTCGTTCGCGGACGTCGCGAAGCGCACGCTGTCGAACACGTAGAACTCGGCCTCGGGGCCGAAGTACGCGGTGTCGGCGATGCCGGTCGAGGCGAGGTACGCCTCGGCCTTCTTCGCGATGTTGCGCGGGTCACGGCTGTAGGCCTCGCCCGTGATCGGGTCGTGGATGAAGAAGTTGATGTTGAGCGTCTTGTCCTTGCGGAACGGGTCCAGACGCGCGGTGGTGATGTCGGCACGCAGAGCCATGTCGGACTCGTGGATGGCCTGGAAACCGCGGATCGAGGAACCGTCGAAGGCGAGCTCCTCCGCCGGGTCGAACGCCCGCGCCGGGATGGTGAAGTGCTGCATCACACCAGGCAGGTCGCAGAAGCGGACGTCGACGAACTTGACGTCGTTCTCCTCGATGTACTGCTTCACTTCGTCGGCGTTCTGGAACATCCAACTCCTCCTACTCCCGGTCCCGGGGGAGGGACGGGCTTTATAGCTCGTGGTGCGTCAGTGCGGTGCCGCACGCTGACCCGACCATAAGCAGACGGGATTTCTCAAGCATGACCCATTTGTTTCGCACAAGTTAACCAGGGTCCCGCCGGAGTGCTCTGCGGCGCCACGGGTACCGTGTTCGGGTGGACAACAGACAGGCAATCGGATCCTGGCTCTCCGGCCCCCGCTCGGCCGCCGAGGACATGGGCGTCGACTTCGGCTACCCGGGCCAGCGGCTCGGTCTGCCACAGCAGGGCCCCGGCTCGATCGCACGCTTCGGGCGCCGGCTCGGCGCCGTCGCCATCGACTGGATCGGCTGCCAGCTGATTGCGTACGGGCTGATCACGGGCGGCGACCTGGCCGCGACGGGCAACTGGACCCTCGGGCTCTTCGTGGCCCTGACCATCCTGACGGTCGGCACCGTGGGCTTCACTCCGGGCAAGCGGATCCTGGGCCTGCGGGTGATCTCGGAGACCGGCGGCCGCCTCGGCATCATCCGGGTGATCGTGCGCACGCTGCTGCTGGCCCTGGTCGTCCCGGCGCTGATCTGGGACCGGGACGGCCGCGGACTGCACGACCGGCTGGCGCGCGCCGTCCAGGTCCGCCTCTAGGCCGGACGCATCTAGGCCGGACGTGTGACGCGTACGACGTGCGACATACGACACGGGTACGCACAGGGGCGGGGGGGGGGGGGGGGGGGGGGGGGGGGGGGGGGGGGGGGGGGGGGGGGGGGGGGGGGGGGGGGGGGGGGGGGGGGGGGGGGGGGGGGGGG
>NZ_JBVHVF010000031.1:0-91193 GCF_055564955.1 Streptomyces sp. NPDC028910
CGTCAGGGGGCCCGGCCCTTCGCGTGTGCGGGTGGCTGTATTTCAGCCCCGCCGGCGTTTGAGGCGCGGGGTCTGGGGCGGAGCCCCAGCAGCGGGGCCGCGGACGGGCTGCGACGGAACCTTCGGCGGACGACCAAGGGCCCGGGCCGCGCCCGTACTCAGGCGGAAGGTGAGTATCCGCGCCCTGTCGGGAGACGACCGCCCGCGGCGACCGTAGCCCCATGACAGTCAGCGCAAGCGCCATGGCCGCGGCCACCCCCGCCCACCGCGACCGGTACGTCGACCTGCTGCGCGTCGCCTCGCTCGGCACCGTCATCGCCGGGCACTGGCTGATGGCCGCCGTCAGCAGCGACGGCATAGGGAACCTGCTCGCCCTCGTGCCCGCGCTCCAGGTGCTCACCTGGGGGCTGCAGATCATGCCGGTCTTCTTCTTCGTCGGCGGCTTCTCCCACGCCCTGTCCTACCGCTCCCTCGCCCGCCGCGCCGACGGGTCCGTCTACGCCGCCTTCCTCCGGGCCCGGCTCCAGCGGCTGCTGCGCCCCACCCTCGTCTTCGTCCTGGTGTGGGCCGCGGCCGCGCTCGCCGTGCAGCTCGCCGGCCGGGGCGAGGGCCGGCTGACCGGGGCCGCGCTGCGGCTGGTCACCCAGCCGCTGTGGTTCATCGGGATCTACCTGGCCATGGTCGCCTTCACCCCGCCCCTGCTGAAGCTCCACGAGCGCCACGGCTGGGGCGCCTTCGCCGCCCTGGCCGGGTCGGCCGCGCTGGTCGACGTACTGCGCTTCGCGCTCGGCGTGCCCTACGTCGAGTTCCTGAACTTCGCCCTCGTCTGGCTCGCCGTCCACCAGCTCGGCTTCCTCCGCGCCGACGGGCGCATCCGCAGGCCCGCCGCCCTCGCCGCCGCGGGCCTCGCCGGGGCCGTCCTGCTGGTCGCGTACGGCCCGTACCCGCTGTCCATGGTCGGGATGCCCGGCGAGAAGGTGTCCAACATGGCCCCGCCCACCCTCGCCCTCCTGTGCCACGGCATGTGGCTCGTCGGCGCCGTACAGCTCATGGCCGGTCCGGCCGCCGCCTGGCTGCGCCGCCCCCGCGTCTGGCGCGGGGTCGTCGCCGCCAACGGCGTCGCCATGACCGCCTTCCTCTGGCACCTCACCGCCATGCTCGGCGTGTACGGGGCGCAGCTCGCCCTTGGCCTGGACCTCCCGGTCCCCGCCACCGCCGGCTGGTGGGCGCAGGTCCCCGTACGGATCCTGGCCGCGGCCGCGCTGACGGGCGTGTTCGTCGCACTGTTCCGCCGCTTCGAGGCACCCGCCCGGCCGAGCCCGGCCGCCCCCGCCACCCCGGCCGCCCCTGCCGGGTCCACCGGGGCCACCGGCGGACCCGTCGCCGCCCTCGGCATCACCCTGTGCCTCCTCGGCATCCTCGGCCTGTCCATGACCGGACTCGGCGGGCTGCTCGACGGCCACACCGCCACCCTGATCGCGCTCCCCGTCACCGCGCCGGCGGCGATCGGCATGGCGCTGGGCGGCTGGCTCCTGGTGGAACGGTCCGCCTCGCTCCGGAGCGTTAGGCTGAGGGGCTGATCCCTAAACCTTTCCCTGGAGCGCGTCTGATGGCCGTCAATCTGGTCAATGTCGAGGCAGTCAGCAAGGTGTACGGCACACGTACCCTGCTGGACGGCATCTCCCTCGGCGTGTCCGAGGGGGACCGGATCGGTGTCGTCGGCCGGAACGGCGACGGCAAGACCACCCTCATCCGGATGCTCGCCAAGCTGGAGGAACCCGACACCGGCCGGGTCACCCAGTCCGGCGGCCTGCGCATGGGCGTCCTCACCCAGCACGACTCCCTCGATCCCCAGGCCACCATCCGGCACGAGATCATCCGTGACATGGCCGACCACGAGTGGGCCGGCAACTCCAAGATCCGCGACGTCCTGACCGGACTCTTCGGCGGCCTCGACCTGCCCGGCTTCGGCCAGGGCCTCGACACCGTCATCGGCCCGCTCTCCGGCGGCGAGCGCCGCCGTATCGCCCTCGCCAAGCTGCTCATCGCCGACCAGGACCTCCTGATCCTCGACGAGCCCACCAACCACCTCGACGTCGAGGGCATCTCCTGGCTGGCCAAGCACCTCCAGGAGCGCCGCTCCGCGCTCGTCTGCGTCACCCACGACCGCTGGTTCCTCGACCAGGTCTGCACCCGCATGTGGGACGTCCAGCGCGGTGACGTCCACGAGTACGAGGGCGGCTACAGCGACTACGTCTTCGCCCGCGCCGAGCGCGAGCGGATCGCCGCCACCGAGGAGTCCAAGCGGCAGAACCTCATGCGCAAGGAGCTGGCCTGGCTGCGCCGCGGCGCCCCCGCCCGGACCTCCAAGCCCCGCTACCGCATCGAGGCCGCCAACGAGCTGATCGCTGACGTGCCGCCGCCGCGCGACACCAGCGAGCTGATGAAGTTCGCCAACGCCCGCCTCGGCAAGACGGTCTTCGACCTCGAGGACGTCAGCGTGCACGCCGGTCACAAGGAACTGCTCAAGCACCTCACCTGGCACCTGGGCCCCGGCGACCGCGTCGGCCTCGTCGGCGTCAACGGCGCCGGCAAGACCTCCCTGCTGCGCGCCCTCGCCGATGCCGCCCGCACCCAGGGCGAGGTCCAGCCCGCCGCCGGCAAGGTCACCGTCGGCAAGACCGTCAAGCTGGCCTACCTCTCCCAGGAGGTCGGCGAACTCGACCCGTCCCTGCGCGTCCTGGAGGCCGTCCAGCGGGTCCGCGACCGCGTCGACCTCGGCAAGGGCCGCGAGATGACGGCGGGCCAGCTGTGCGAGCAGTTCGGCTTCACCAAGGAGAAGCAGTGGACGCCGGTCGGCGACCTCTCCGGCGGCGAGCGGCGCCGGCTGCAGATCCTGCGCCTGCTGATGGACGAGCCCAACGTCCTCTTCCTCGACGAGCCCACCAACGACCTCGACATCGAGACCCTGACCCAGCTGGAGGACCTCCTCGACGGCTGGCCCGGCTCCATGATCGTGATCTCCCACGACCGCTTCTTCATCGAGCGCACCACCGACACGGTGATGGCGCTGCTCGGCGACGCGAGCCTGCGGATGCTGCCGCGCGGCCTGGACGAGTACCTGGAGCGCCGGCAGCGGATGATCGAGGCGGCCACCCCGGCGACCGTCGCCGCCGCCACCGCCACGAAGTCCACCGCCTCGGGGGACTCTCGCGCCGCGAAGAAGGAACTCCAGAAGATCGAGCGGCAGCTCAACAAGCTCTCCGACCGCGAGGGCAACCTGCACGCCCAGATCGCCGAGAACTCCACCGACTACGACAAGGTGGCCAAGCTCGACGCGGAGCTCCGTGGACTCCTCGCGGACCGCGAAGATTTGGAGATGCGCTGGCTGGAGCTGGCCGAGGAAGCCTAGATTCCGGCACCTGCCCGGGCCAACTGGCCCGATAACGGCGGCGTCACGGGCCGGTCCTCCCTTGGGAACAGGGGGCGGACCGGCCCGATGTATGAGCGCCGTCAGTGATAGAAAGGTCATCCTCCACGACGCCCCGAAGCCGAAAGTGCGCTGATGACCGAGCCGCCCCAGCCGCCGAACCAGCCGCCGACACCTTCCGGTTACGGACACCTGCCGGGCCCGCCGCAGCAGGGGTACGGATACCCGCAGCAGGGCGAGAACCCGTACGCCCAGCAGGCCCCGTACGCGCAGCAGCCGCCCACCGTCCAGCAGCAGTCCGGCTACGGTTACCCGCCGCCGCCTCCTCTTGCGCCCGGCGGTCCGGGTGCTCCCGGCGCTCCCGGCCTGCCGCCGAAGAAGAAGCTGACCCTGCTGATCGCCGCCTCGGTCGCCGCCGTCCTCGTCGCCGGACTCGTCGGCTACGTCGCCTTCTTCAAGGGCGACGAGGACCCCAAGCAGCCCGTCGCACAGGAGTCCACCGACGCCAAGCCCTCCGCCTCGCCTTCCGTGGACAAGGGCGACGGCAGCGGCAACGGCGGCCAGCAGGCCGACCTCAACTCGGGCCGCAAGCAGGGCGAGGACAAGGTCCTCTGGTTCAAGACCGCCAAGGTCGACGGCCCCGGCGCGGGCGTCGACTCCACGGCCCAGTGGGTCGTCGGCGACACCGTCGTCAAGAGCGTCTGGAAGTCCCTCACCGGCTACGCGGTCACCGACGGCAAGGAGAAGTGGACGCTGCCCTTCCCTGCCGTGATCTGCTCCGTCGCAGCCCAGACCACCGCCGACGGCAAGACGGTCGTCATGTACCGCGACGGCGAGACGGAGAACGCCTCGTGCACGCAGCTGCGCGTGGTCGACCTCAAGACGGGCAAGGAGGTCTGGTCGAAGGAGGTGCCCAAGGAAGGGCTCTTCGACATCTTCACCAGCCCCACCCTCTCCATGACCGGCGACACCGTCACCGTCAGCCGCGGCGGCACCGCCAGCGCCTTCAAGATCAGCAACGGTGACAAGCTCTTCGCCAACGCCCTGGGTGACGGCTGCAACCCCGACTCCTACGAGGCCGGCAATGGCAAGATGATCGCCCTCGCCACCTGCTCCGACGCGGACGCCACCGCCGAGGTCCACGGCGTCGACCCGGTCACCGGCAAGAAGGGCTGGGCCTTCCGCCTTCCCAAGAAGTTCAAGGTCACCAGCATCTACTCGGTGGACCCCCTCGTCCTCGACATCGGCAACGAGGAGACGAAGCAGCGCTCCATCGTGGTCCTCGGCCCCGACGGCAAACAGACCGCCACCCTCGCCGCCGAGGGCAGCTTCGCCGTCGGCTGCGGTGACACCGGCCTCTTCCGGTCCCTGGTGACCTGTCCCTCGTCCGTCGTCGACGGGGGCACCCTCTACCTGGCCACCGCGGCCTCGGCCGGCAAGGCCAACGAGATCGTCGCCTTCGACCTGGCCACCGGCAAGGACAAGTGGCGCACCCCGGCAGGGGACAAGCGCACCCTCATCCCGCTCAAGGCCGCGAACGGGCAGCTGATCGCCTATCGCAAGGCCGAGGCCGACCAGGGCGGCGAGGTCCTCGCGATCCCGGCCGGCGGCGGCACCCCCACCGCACTCCTGCGCCATCCGTCGGGCCCCGCCGCTCCGATCGAGAGCTCCTTCCGCACCCCGAAGCTCGACTACGTGGACGGACGGTTCTTCATCTCCGCCACCCAACTGCAGGCCCAGGGCAAGGACGAGAAGCTCCTCATGGTCTTCGGCAAGTGAGAACGCGTCCGACAAGCCGTCCGACAAGCCGTCCGACAGGCCGTCCAACGAGCCGTCCACCGAGAGGCAAGAGCAACCGATGAGTACCCCGCCGCCCCCCAGCCAGCCGCCGTCCGGCGGCTTCGGTGCGCCGCAGGACCCCCCGCCGGGCGGGTTCGGCGCGCCCACGCCGCCCGCCGGGCCGCCCGCGCCGCCGCCGCAGCCGCCGGCCGCGCAGCCCGCGTACGGCTACCCGCAGCCCGGGCCCGGCTACGGCTACCCGCAGCAGCCCGGCACCCCGCCGCCGTTCGGCACGCCAGGTGCGCCCGGTGCACCCATCGGGCCGACGACCGCCATCCAGGCCCCGGCCGGCGGCAACAACGACAAGCGCACCCAGCTGATGATCGTCGGCGCGGCCCTGCTGGCCATCGTCCTCATCGTCGGCGGCGGCCTCTGGTACACCTCCGGTGACGGCGGCGCCCAGACGACCGCGGAGGGCGGCGCCTCCCCGGGCGAGGACAAGGGCCAGCCCTCCGTGCCCGGTACCGAGAAGGTGCCCGCCAACCCCAAGTCGAAGGTGCTCTTCAACCAGCCGAACCCGGCGCCGGCCGACATCGTCACCGTCGCCGGTTCCTGGCTCACCGACTCCACCTACATCAAGTCCGACGTGGCGAAGGTCGTCGGCTACAACCTCGTCGACGGCGGCAAGAAGTGGGAGCTGCCCTTCCCGGGCGAGCTCTGCGGCGCCACCCAGCACGTCAGCGAGAACAAGACGGCGGTCCTCTTCAAGGCCGGCCCGGCCACGCCCGAGAACAAGTATCCGCCGTGCACCGAGGTCGGCGTCTTCGACCTGGAGACCGGCAAGCTCGTCTGGTCCGGCCACGCCAAGAGCGCCACCGGCGGCGACAAGCCCGTGTCGTTCTCCGAGGTCACCCTCAGCGGCAAGACCGTCGCCGCGGCCGGCGTCTCCGCGGGCGGCGCCGCCTGGAACCTCGCCGACGGCAAGTCCCTGTGGCTGCCCAAGGTCGACGGCGAAGGCTGCCGCGACACCGGCTACGCCGGAGGCGAGGCCCTCGGCGTCATCCGCAAGTGCGGCCAGAGCCCCAACTACACCCTGTACGGGCAGCTCCTCGACCCGGCCACGGGTGCGCCCACCGCTTCGTACAAGCTCTCCCCGGGCATCGACTACGCGCACATCGTCTCCACCAAGCCGCTGATCGTGGCGGCCGACGTCGGCGACAACGCGAAGGGCGGCAAGGGCGTCAGCGACCTCTTCGTCGTCGACCCCAAGGGCGAGCTGAAGGCACGCATCCCGCTCGCCTCCGGAAACTTCGCCGCCAAGTGCGGAGCCACCGAGGTCGAGAAGTGCCACAACATGGTGGTCGGCAACGGCAAGATCTACGTGCCCTCCCAGGAGCACCAGGGCCAGTCCTCCAGCGGCCGCACCAACGAGCTGCTCTCCTTCGACCTGGAGACCGGCAAGCAGACCACCGACCGCGCCGACGCGGGCGAGCGGTACACGATGTTCCCGCTGCGCATGGACGGGTCGAACATCATCGCCTACAAGGTCCCCCCGTACGACAAGGGCGGCCAGATCGTCAGCATCGACAGCAGGACGATGAAAGAAACCCTCCTCATGGAGAACCCGGCGGACAAGGCGACCCAGCGCGCCGAGACCGGCTTCTCACCGGATTATTCGGAGTACCGCTACCACAACGGCAAGCTCTTCATCTCCCGTACGACGGCCCGCAAGCCGTACTCGGACAAGAGCGACCCGGAGTACCTCTTCGTCTCCTTCACCGCGAGCTGATTCGCACAGCACACCACAAGCCCCCGAACGGTCCTGCCGATCGGGGGCTTGCGTTGCGTCTCCTGCCGCCCGTCCCACCCGACCGCACGCTTAGCCCGATGCGGCGCGACTAATCCTGGTAGCTTGCCGGGTCAGGAAGGGTGGGGGGTGGTTCCTCAATGGGCGTACGGGTCGTGGTGGTCGACGAGCACCGGCTGTTGGCCGAGGCGCTCGCCTCTGCACTGAAACTGCGCGGTCACCGGGTCCTGGCCGCCGCCGCTCCGGCGGCGGGCGCCGCCGAGCTGGTGATCAGCCGGGCCCCGGAGGTCTGCCTCTTCGGCACGGCCGCCCCCGCCGAGCCCGAGGTCTTCGAGCCGGTGGTCCGCATCAAGCGGGAGCGCCCGCAGATCGCCGTCGTCGTCCTCGGCCCGGTGCCCAGCCCGCGCGGGATCGCGGCCGCCTTCGCCGCCGGTGCCTCGGGGTACGTGCGCCAGGACGAGCGCATCGAGGGCGTGGAGCGGGCGCTGGCCAAGGCGAGGGCCGGGGAGGTCGCGATCGCCCCGCAACTGCTGCAGGGGGCCTTCGCGGAGCTCCTGAACCCCGCCGCCCAGCCCGACGACGAGGGCAGCCGGCTGCTGCGGCTGCTGACCCCGCGCGAGGTGGAGGTGCTGGTCCGGGTCGCCGAGGGCGAGGACACCCGGCTGATCGCCGCGGGCATGGAGATCGCGCCGAGCACCGCCCGTACGCACGTGCAGCGGGTGCTGATGAAGCTGGGCGTGGGGTCACGGCTGGAGGCGGCCGCGCTGGCCGCCCGTACCGGGCTGCTGGACCGGGCCGTGCCCGCCCAGCCGTCCCCCGCCGCACGGGGCTGACGGCCGGGGCGCTCGGCCGCCGATTTCCCCGTGGGCGCCGAATCGGGTAGGACCTACATGCGCACGCACCCGCGTGTGCTCCCCCTCGAGAGGCAGTAGGCGAGTGAGCAAGTACCTGGTAACCGGTGGCGCCGGATACGTCGGCAGCGTGGTCGCGGCCCACCTCCTGGAGGCGGGCCACGAGGTCACCGTCCTCGACGACCTCAGCACCGGCTTCCGTGTCGGCGTCCCGGCGGGCGCCGCCTTCATCGAGGGCCGGATCCAGGACGCCGCGCGCCACCTCGACGCCTCCTACGACGCGGTGCTGCACTTCGCGGCCTCCTCGCAGGTCGGTGAGTCCGTGGTGAACCCGGGCAAGTACTGGGAGAACAACGTCGGCGGCACGCTCGCCCTGCTGGGCGCGATGCGCGAGGCGGGGGTGCGCAAGCTGGTCTTCTCCTCCACCGCCGCCACCTACGGGGAGCCGACGGAAGGCCTGCTCACCGAGGCCTCGGTGACCGCGCCGACCAACCCGTACGGTGCCTCGAAGCTGGCCGTCGACCACATGATCGCGGGCGAGTGCGTGGCGCACGGCCTGGCCGCGGTGTCCCTGCGCTACTTCAACGTGGCCGGTGCTTACGGACAGTTCGGTGAGCGGCACACCCCCGAGACACACCTGATCCCGCTGGTCCTGCAGGTGGCGCTCGGCGAGCGGGAGTCGATCTCGGTGTTCGGCGAGGACTACCCGACCCCCGACGGCACCTGCGTACGCGACTACATCCACGTCGCCGACCTGGCGGAGGCCCACCTGGCCGCGCTGGACCACGCCACCGCCGGAGAGCACCTGATCTGCAACCTGGGCAACGGCAGCGGCTTCTCGGTCCGCGAGGTCGTCGAGACCGTCCGCAAGGTCACCGGCCGGGAGATCCCCGAGGTCGTCGCCCCGCGCCGGGCCGGCGACCCGGCGATGCTGGTCGCCTCCGCCCGCACGGCCCACGAGCGCCTCGGCTGGACCCCGAGCCGCTCGGACCTCACCGGCATCATCACGGACGCGTGGAACTTCGCGCGCACGCACACCTCCTGAACCACCGGTATCCACCCGGACCACCTCTGTCCTGCGCGCCCCCCGCACCCTTTTCGGTGCGGGGGGCGCGTGCGTGTTCGCCGCGCGCTGTGGGTGGGCGCTGTGCGCGGGCGCCCGGCGTGCACACGCCGGGTGAAATTCTCCCCGTGCAACTGCCCGTGGCACGGGCCGGTGCGGAAGCGGCCATCTGGACCCTCGGTTCGGACGATTTCCAGCCACCACAAAGGCCGTTCACCACGCCCGCGCCGGAAAATCGCTGGGAAAACTTCTGCTATTCGGCCAACCGCGCGCCGCCCCCGGCCCTACGCTGATGCGTGACACCGGTGGGGGCCGGTGTTGATTCAGGGGTCGAGACACGTCGGGTACGGCGTCCGGTCCGGGGTAGTGCAGAGGTGTCACGGCGGCGGCCGGGGCAGCTGCGGATCACCCGGTCCGGGCGCCGTACCCGCCGTCGTCCGTTCCCCGACCCTTGGGGGTTTTGTGGTTCGTATCCGGGTTCTCGTCGTCGACGATCACCGCATCTTCGCCGAATCGCTCGCAGCCGCGCTCGCGGCCGAGCCGGACGTGGACGTGTCCGCGGCCGGCAGCGGCCCCGCCGCGCTGCGCTGCCTCGAACGCGCGGCGGCCGAGGGCCGCCGCTTCGACGTCCTGCTGGTCGACGCCGATCTCGGCGCCGTCGCCGGGACCGTGCCCGCCCAGCGGGAGCCGGGGGCCGGGCCGCCGCCGCCCGGCTCGGACGGGATCGCGCTGGTCGCCGGGATCCGGGTGGCCCACCCCGGGGTCCGTACGGTCGTGCTCGCCGAGCGCGACGACCCCCGGCGTGCGGCGCTCGCGCTCCAGGCGGGGGCTTCGGGCTGGGTGGCGAAGGACTGCTCCCTCTCGCGGCTGCTGGCCGTCATCCGGGGGGTCCTGCGCGAGGAGACGCACCTTCCGCCCGCCCTGCTCACCGGAGTGCTCCGGGAACTGACGGCGGCGCGCAAGCACCGTACGGACAGCGAACGGCTCGTGGAGTCGCTCACCCCGCGCGAACACGAGGTGCTGCGCTGCATGGTGGCGGGGCTGGGCCGCAAGGACGTGGCGGCGCGGCTGTTCCTGTCCCCGCACACCGTTCGTACCCACATGCAGAACGTGCTGGGCAAGCTCGGCGTGCACTCCACCCTGGCGGCGGTGGCTCTGGCCCGGCGGGCCGGCGTACGGCCGGCGGACCTAGCCGGGGATGTTGTCGAACGGAGCGGTCAACTGGCGTAGCAGCCCGGCGAGATCGCCGCGCTGGTTCCGCGAGAGCTGGGCCAGGATGGCCCGCTCCTGGGCCAGCAGTCCGGCGAGGGCCTGGTCGGCGCGGTCCCGGCCCTCGGGGGTGAGCCGCACCAGGACCCCGCGGCGGTCGCTGGGGTCCGGGAGGCGCTCGACGAGGCCCTTCTTGGCGAGCCGGTCGATGCGGTTGGTCATGGTGCCGGAGGTGACCAGGGTCTGGGTCAACAGCTGGCCGGGGGAGAGCTGGTAGGGCGCGCCGGCGCGCCGCAGGGAGGTCAGGACGTCGAACTCCCAAGGCTCCAGGCCGTGCTCGGAGAAGGCCAGCCTGCGGGCGCGGTCGAGGTGGCGCGCGAGCCTGCTGACGCGGCTCAGGACCTCGAGCGGTTCCACGTCGAGGTCAGGGCGCTCCCGCCGCCATGCCGCCACCAGTCGGTCGACCTCGTCCTCCATGCCGATCAGTGTAAGGGGTCTGTCGATGTGAAGTCTCTTCATAACGAGTATCTTGATCACAAGTATCTTGACGGCGAGATATAAAAACGCGAGCATGGGGCATGGAGGGGGCCGGAACAGATTCCGCTTCCGACCGCCCCGCCAGCAGGGAGGCTCGAACATGTATTCCGATACCGCGCGCGCCGGGACCCCCACGTCCACCGCGCCGTCCGCCCCCACGTGGGATCCCCAGCAGTACCTCCGGCACGCAGGCCATCGCACCCGACCCTTCCTGGACCTCCTCACCCGCATACCCGACCTCCCCGGCCGGCCCGCCCGCATCGCCGACCTCGGCTGCGGACCCGGCAATGTCACGGCGCTCCTCGCCGGCCGCTGGCCCGAGGCCCGCATCACCGGATTCGACCTTTCCCGGGAAATGCTCCACCGCGCCGCCCAGGAGCACGCCGGCCCCACCGCCGGCGGCGGCAGCCTCGACTTCCGCCACGGGGACCTCAACGGCTGGCTCCCCGAGGAGCCCTACGACCTGATCGTTTCCAACGCCGCCCTCCAATGGGTCCCCGGCCACGCCGGCTCCTTCGGCGCATGGATCAACGGCTTGCGCCCCGGCGGCACCTTCGCCTTCCAGATCCCCGGCAACTTCACCGCCCCCAGCCACGCCCTGCTCGCCGAACTCTGCGACGCCCCGCGCTGGCGGTCCCGGCTCGCCGGTCACGGCGCCCGCTACATCCACCTTCTCGAACCTGCCGAATACCTCGCCCGGTTCACCGCACTCGGCTGCGCCGCCGATGTCTGGGAGACCACCTACCACCAACTGCTCCAAGGCCCCGACCCCGTACTCGACTGGGTCAAGGGCACCGCGCTGCGGCCCGTCCTCACCGCCCTCGGCGACGACCAGGACGCCGTGGACGCCTTTCTCGTCGAATACCGCGACCGGCTGCGCGCGGTCTACCCGACGGGGCCGCGCGGCACCGTCTTCCCCTTCCGCCGGATCTTCGCCGTCGCCCGCAAGGAGGCCTGACCGTGCTGACCGCTGTCGACCACGTCCAACTCGCCGCGCCGCCGGACTCGGAGGACCGGCTCCGCGCCTACTACACGGACGTCCTCGGCATGACCGAGATCCCCAAGCCGCCCGTCCTCGCCGCGCACGGGGGCTGCTGGTTCGCCGCCGGACCGGTGCAGCTGCACCTCGGCGTGGAGGAGGATTTCCGTCCCGCCCGCAAGGCCCACCCGGGACTGCGGGTGACCGGCATCGAGGCGTACGCGAACAGACTGGAGGGGCGCGGAGCCAAGGTCGTCTGGGACGACAGCCTGCCGGGCCACCGCCGCTTCTACTCGGAGGATCCGGTCGGCAACCGGCTCGAATTCCTGGAGAGGCACGCCCCGGACCGGAGCGCCTGATCGCTCGGGACCACACGACGGCGCCCCGTCACCGGACATCCGGTGACGGGGCGCCGTCGTGCGCGTACGGGGACCAGCCCGCTACTAGCTCTTGCGGCGGCCCACCAGCTGCGGCTTCGACTCCAGCCCGTCCAGCCCGTGCCAGGCCAGGTTCACCAGGTGCGCGGCGACCTCCGCCTTCTTCGGCTTGCGGACGTCCAGCCACCACTGCCCGGTCAGCGCGACCATCCCGACCAGCGCCTGCGCGTAGAGCGGGGCCAGCTTGGGGTCGAAGCCCCGGGCCTTGAACTCCAGACCCAGGATGTCCTCGACCTGCGTGGCGATGTCGCTGATCAGCGAGGCGAAGGTGCCGGTCGACTGCGCGACGGGGGAGTCCCGTACGAGAATCCGGAACCCGTCCGTATAGGACTCGATGTAGTCCAGCAGCGCGAACGCCGCCTGCTCCAGCAGCTCCCGCGGATGCCCGGCCGTCAACGCGCCCGTGACCCCGTCCAGCAGCTGGCGCATCTCCCGGTCCACGACGACCGCGTACAGTCCCTCCTTGCCGCCGAAGTGCTCGTACACCACCGGCTTGGACACCCCGGCCTTCGCCGCGATCTCCTCCACCGAGGTTCCTTCGAAGCCCTTCTCCGCGAAGAGGGTCCGGCCGATGTCCAGCAGTTGCTGACGCCGCTCCGCGCCCGTCATCCGCACCCGGCGGCCGCGCCGGGGCTTGTCGCTGCTGGAGTTACCGCCGTCGATCGCCACGCCCCCCATCATGCCGCGTTCGGCTCGTTTTCCCTGCGCCGGGCGTCGATGCGGGCCGCCGACGGCCAGCGCACGTCCGTGGCCCAGCCCAGCTGCTCGCACCAGCGGATCAGTCGCGCGCTGGAGTCGATCTGGCCGCGCAGCACACCGTGCCGGGCCGAGGTCGGGTCGGCGTGGTGCAGGTTGTGCCAGGACTCCCCGCACGAGAGCACCGCCAGCCACCACACGTTGCCCGAGCGGTCCCGCGACTTGAACGGCCGCTTGCCCACCGCGTGACAGATCGAATTGATCGACCACGTCACGTGGTGCAGCAGCGCGACCCGTACCAGCGAGCCCCAGAAGAACGCCGTGAACGCGCCCCACCAGGACATCGTCACCAGACCGCCCACCAGCGGCGGGATCGCCAGCGAGAACATCGTCCAGAAGATGAAGTCGCGCGAGATGCGGCGGATCGCCGGATCCTTGATCAGGTCGGGGGCGTACTTCTGCTGATCGGTCTGCTCCTCGTCGAAGAGCCAGCCGATGTGCGCCCACCACAGGCCCTTCATCAGCGCCGGCAGCGTCTCCCCGAACCGCCACGGCGAATGCGGGTCACCCTCGTGATCGGAGTACTTGTGGTGCTTGCGGTGGTCCGCCACCCAGCGCACCAGCGGGCCCTCCACCGCCATCGACCCCATCACGGCGAGGGCGATCCGCAGCGGCCGCTTCGCCTTGAAGGAACCGTGCGTGAAGTAACGGTGGAAACCGATGGTGACCCCGTGGCAGGCCAGGAAGTACATGAAGACCATCAAGCCGAGGTCCAGCCAGCTCACCCCCCAGCCCCAGGCCAGCGGGACCGCCGCCAGCAGCGCCAGGAAGGGGACGGTGATGAACAGCAGCAGAGCGATCTGCTCGATGGAGCGCTTGCTCTCGCCGCCGAGAGTCGCGGATGGCGCAGACGTATCGGAGGGCGCGGAGGCGCCCTCGATCAGATCGGGACTGGTGGTCATGGTTGTCCCCTGGGGGGTGAGAAGGGGGTGGTGGGCAGGTGCTCGTACGACGGACCCTACGGACCCGTAACCTACGGCATCGTAAGTATGGCAAAGCCGGAGCCCGCAGCAACAGGAGCGCGGCCGAGGGCGGCCCGCGTGCCCGCGAGCCGGTCACGCGCCGCCTGATGAGACATTTGCCCAGGCACACGCCTCGGACACCTATCCTGGTCCCGTCGGACAGCGCGGTCCGCACGGGCAGCCCGAGCTGCGCATCAGGAGCGGGGACCCCCCGGAAGGAGTCGGGGGAGGCGTCGCCGTGCGCGGCCGGAAGCCCACCGCCCAGTAGCGCTCGAACACTGCAAGGAGCCGCACCTGTGAGCAGTGCTGACAAGGCCCCCCTGGCCTCCCAGCAGGCCGCCCCCGCCACCCCGGCCGGCCCCGCCACCCCGGCCGCCACCGCCAACGCGGAACTGCGCGCGGACATCCGCCGCCTCGGCGACCTCCTCGGGGAGACCCTCGTACGCCAGGAGGGCCAGGACCTGCTCGACCTCGTCGAACGGGTCCGCGCCCTCACCCGCACCGACGGCGAAGCCGCCGCCGCGCTGCTCGGCGACACCGACCTGGAGACCGCCGCCAAGCTCGTACGCGCGTTCTCCACCTACTTCCACCTCGCCAACGTCACCGAGCAGGTGCACCGCGGCAAGGAACTGCGCGCCCACCGTGCCGCCGAAGGCGGGCTCCTCGCCCGCACCGCCGACATGCTGAAGGACGCCGACCCCGAACACCTGCGCGAGACGGTCGCGAACCTCAACGTCCGCCCCGTCTTCACCGCGCACCCCACCGAGGCGGCCCGCCGCAGCGTCCTGAACAAGCTGCGCCGCATCGCCGCGCTGCTGGAAGAGCCCGTCACCGGCGCCGGCGACCGCCGCCGCCACGACCTGCGCCTCGCCGAGAACATCGACCTCGTCTGGCAGACCGACGAACTGCGCGTGGTCCGCCCCGAGCCCGCCGACGAGGCCCGCAACGCCATCTACTACCTCGACGAACTGCACGCCGGCGCCGTCGGCGACGTACTCGAGGATCTGGCCGCTGAACTGCAGCGCGTCGGCATCGAGCTCCCCGCCGGCACCCGCCCCCTCACCTTCGGCACCTGGATCGGCGGCGACCGCGACGGCAACCCCAACGTCACCCCCGAGGTCACCCGCGACGTGCTGATCCTCCAGCACGAACACGGCATCACGGACGCCCTCGAACTCATCGACTTCCTGCGCGGCCTCCTCTCCAACTCCATCCGCTACACCGGAGCCACCGAGGAACTCCTCGCCTCCCTCCAGGCCGACCTCGAACGCCTGCCCGAGATCAGCCCGCGCTACAAGCGGCTGAACGCGGAGGAGCCGTACCGCCTCAAGGCCACCTGCATCCGCCAGAAGCTCCTCAACACCCGCGAACGCCTCGCCAAGGGCATCCCGCACGAGGAAGGCCGCGACTACCTCGGCACCGCCGAGCTGCTGAGCGACCTCACCCTCATCCAGACCTCCCTGCGCGAACACCGCGGCGCGCTCTTCGCCGACGGCCGCATGGACCGCACCATCCGCACCCTGGCCGCCTTCGGCCTCCAGCTGGCCACCATGGACGTACGCGAGCACGCCGACGCCCACCACCACGCGCTCGGCCAGCTCTTCGACCGGCTCGGCGAGGAGTCCTGGCGCTACGCCGACATGCCGCGCGACTACCGGCAGAAGCTCCTCGCCAAGGAACTGCGCTCCCGCCGCCCGCTGGCCCCCACCCCGGCCCCGCTCGACGCCGCCGGAGCCAAGACCCTCGGCGTCTTCTTCGCCATCAAGGACGCCTTCGAGAAGTTCGGCCCCGAGGTCATCGAGTCCTACATCATCTCGATGTGCCAGGGCGCCGACGACGTCTTCGCCGCCGCCGTCCTCGCCCGCGAGGCAGGCCTCCTCGACCTGCACGGCGGCTGGGCCAAGATCGGCATCGTGCCGCTCCTGGAGACCACCGACGAGCTGCGCGCCGCCGACGTCATCCTCGACGAGATGCTCGCCGACCCTTCCTACCGGCGCCTGGTCTCCCTGCGCGGCGACGTCCAGGAGGTCATGCTCGGTTACTCCGACTCCTCCAAGTTCGGCGGCATCACCACCTCCCAGTGGGAGATCCACCGCGCCCAGCGCCGCCTGCGCGACGTCGCCCACCGCTACGGCGTGCGCCTGCGCCTCTTCCACGGCCGCGGCGGCACCGTCGGCCGCGGTGGCGGCCCCTCCCACGACGCGATCCTCGCCCAGCCCTGGGGCACCCTCGAAGGCGAGATCAAGGTCACCGAGCAGGGCGAGGTCATCTCCGACAAGTACCTGGTCCCCTCCCTCGCCCGGGAGAACCTGGAACTGACCGTCGCGGCGACCCTGCAGGCCTCCGCCCTGCACACCGCCCCCCGCCAGTCCGACGAGGCCCTCGCCCGCTGGGACGCCGCCATGGACACCGTCTCCGACGCCGCGCACTCCGCGTACCGCGCGCTCGTCGAGGACCCCGACCTGCCGGCGTACTTCTTCGCCGCCACCCCCGTCGACCAGCTCGCCGACCTGCACCTGGGCTCCCGCCCCTCGCGCCGCCCCGACTCCGGCGCCGGCCTCGACGGCCTGCGCGCCATCCCGTGGGTCTTCGGCTGGACCCAGTCCCGCCAGATCGTCCCCGGCTGGTACGGCGTCGGCTCCGGCCTCAAGGCCCTGCGCGATGCGGGCCAGGAGGACGTCCTCGCCGAAATGGGCGCCCGCTGGCACTTCTTCCGCAACTTCCTGTCCAACGTCGAGATGACACTGGCCAAGACCGACCTGCGGATCGCCCGCCACTACGTCGACACCCTCGTGCCCGACCACCTCAAGCACGTCTTCACCCGCATCGAGGCCGAACACGAGCTCACCGTCCGCGAGGTCCTGCGCATCACCGGCAACGAGAAGCTCCTGGGCTCGAACCCGGTGCTCCAGCAGACCTTCGCCGTACGCGACGCCTACCTGGACCCCATCTCCTACCTCCAGGTCTCCCTGCTGGCCCGCCAGCGCGCGGCCGCCGCCCGCGGCGAGGAACCGGACCCGCTGCTCGCCCGCGCCCTGCTGCTGACCGTCAACGGCGTCGCCGCCGGCCTGCGCAACACCGGCTGACCGCCCGGCGTACGTACGACAAGGCCCCCGCACCACGGTGATGGTGCGGGGGCCTTGTCGTTACGGAGCTACGGAGCTACGGGGCTCAGCCCTCGGCGCCGGCCTTGCGGCGGCGGACCACCAGCACGGCGCCGCCCGCGATCAGCGCGGCCGCCATCGTGGCGATCAGGCCGATCGGCGCGTCGGAACCGGTCTTCGCCAGGTCGCCACCACCGGTGGAACCGCCGGCCGCGGCGGCCGAACCGGTCGGAGCCGGGGAGGTGGCCGAGCCGGACGGCGACGCGCTCGACGAAGCCGAGGCGGACGTGCTGGCCGAAGCCGACGCCGACGCCGACGTCGAGGCCGACGCGGAGGCCGAGGTGGAGGCGGACGGCGAGGCGGTCGTCGTCTTCGTCGGGCTCGGCGTGGCGGTGGCCGGGCAGACGTGGGACAGGTTGAACCACTCCTGCTTGCCGCCCTTGACCTCGGCAACGGCCTTCGTCAGCTTGGCGCCGGCCTCGGAGGCCACGTACGCGTGGTTGTCCGCCGGCGGCCCGAAGACCTTGATGACCTGCTCGCCACCGGGCTCGAAGGTGACCTTCAGCTCCACGAAGGAGGCTTCATTGGGGTTACCGGGGAACAGGAAGTGCCAACCGTCCTGGTTCGCCGGGATGTCGGCGCACTTCTTCTCGACGCCCACGCCCTGGCCCGGGTTCGCGGCCGTGATCGGCACGGTCTGGTGCAGGGGGACGGTACGGGTGTCCCCGGTGGCGAAGGCCGGAGCGGCGCCGGCGAGAAGGACGAGAGACGCTGCCGCGGGAACCACAGCGGCGGCCCAACGGGCGCGGGAAACTGGCATGGAGATACCTCTGACGCTGATGAGGGACGGTGCCGTGGGAGGTGGCGGCCCAGCATGCTGACGCCCGACCGTCAAGGTCAAGTGGTACTCGGCAGTATTCGTGGGGACTTGGGAACTGACATTCCGTTTGTCCCGTATAACGATCCCCGCACGGTCAGGAGTTGTACGCCGACTGGGCGCGCTCCAGACCCTCCGAGATCAGGCACTCCACGGAATCCGCCGCCCGGTCCACGAACCAGTCCAACTCCTTGCGCTCCGTGGAGGAGAAGTCCTTCAGCACGAAGTCCGCGACCTGCATCCGGCCCGGAGGCCGGCCGATGCCGCACCGCACCCGGTGGTAGTCCGGCCCCATCGACTTCGTCATCGACTTCAGCCCGTTGTGGCCGTTGTCCCCGCCGCCCAGCTTCAGCCGCAGCGTCGGATAGTCGATGTCCAGCTCGTCGTGGATCGCGACGATCCGGTCCAGCGGCACCTTGTAGAAGTCGCGCAGCGCCGTCACCGGACCGCCCGACAGGTTCATGTACGTCATCGGCTTGGCCAGCACCACCCGGCGGTTCTCCGGCCCCGGCGGACCGATGCGGCCCTCGACCACCTGGGCCCGGGCCTTGTGCGCCTTGAACTTCCCGCCGATCCGCTCCGCCAGCAGATCGACCACCATGAACCCGATGTTGTGGCGGTTGCCCGCGTAATCCGGTCCGGGATTGCCGAGGCCCACGATCAGCCAGGGCGCCGCGTCGTCCGACATCTAAAGCTCCTTAGGGCCTGCGTGAAGACGACCGCCGTCCCGCTCCAGTGGAGCCGGACGGCGGTCGGTCAGCAACTGCTGAGAGGAAAGGGCGAGGCTCAGGCCTCGGTGCCCTCGGCCTCGGCGGCCGGCTCCTCGGCCTGCGGGGCGACGACCTGGAGGACGGCGACGTCGCCGTCGACGGCCAGGGTGGTGCCCTTCGGGAGGACCAGGTCCTTGGCGTGGATGGTGGCGCCGGCCTGGAGGCCCGCGATCGAGACGGTGACCTCGGTCGGGATGTGGGTGGCCTCGGCCTCGACGGAGACGGTGTTCTGGAGGGTCTCCAGCATGTTGCCGCCCGCGGCCAGCTCGCCCTCGGTGACGATCGCGACGTCGACGGTGACCTTCTCGCCCTTCTGGACGATCAGGAAGTCGACGTGCGAGATCGAGCGCTTCAGGGGGTGACGCTGCACGGCCTTCGGGATGACCAGCTCCTGGCCGGCGCCCGCGATGTCCAGGGAGATCAGGACGTTCGGGGTACGCAGCGCCAGCAGCAGGCCGTGGCCCTCGACGTTGACGTGCTTCGGGTCCTGGCCGTGACCGTAGATGACGGCGGGAACCAGCGCGTCGCGACGGGCCTGACGGGCAGAGCCCTTGCCGAAGGTGTCACGGAGCTGGGCGGAAAGCTTGACCTCGGACATGCTCACTCCTCGTGGGGTGACGGAAAACGGATTGAGTCACCCGGCCGGAACGGCCTGCTACGAAGAGCGCGTCGATAACGGAGTGCCCGCACATGACAGTGCGGCCTCCCTCGCCGAGCAACTTCATGAGTCTACCCGGCGGGGAGGCCGCCCACAAAAACGATCACAGCAAGGGGCTCCGCGCGGAACCCCTACCGCTGCTCTTCTACTGCTGCTCCTCGAAGAGGCTGGTGACAGAACCGTCCTCGAAGACCTCGCGCACCGCGCGCGCGATCATCGGGGCGATCGACAGCACCGTGATCTTGTCGAGCTCCAGGTCCGACGGGTCCGGCAGGGTGTTCGTGAAGACGAACTCACTGACCTTGGAGTTCTTCAGACGGTCGGCCGCCGGACCCGACAGGATGCCGTGCGTCGCCGTCACGATGACGTCCTCCGCGCCGTGCGCGAACAGCGCGTCGGCCGCGGCGCAGATCGTGCCACCCGTGTCGATCATGTCGTCGACCAGCACGCAGACGCGGCCCTTGACCTCACCGACGACCTCGTGGACGGTCACCTGGTTGGCGACGTCCTTGTCACGGCGCTTGTGCACGATCGCCAGCGGCGCGTCCAGCCGGTCGCACCAGCGGTCGGCCACGCGCACGCGGCCGGCGTCCGGGGAGACGATCGTCAGCTTCGAACGGTCCACCTTGGCGCCGACGTAGTCCGCGAGGACGTTCAGGGCCGACAGGTGGTCCACCGGGCCGTCGAAGAAGCCCTGGATCTGGTCCGTGTGCAGGTCGACCGTGAGGATGCGGTCCGCACCCGCGGTCTTCAGCAGGTCGGCCACCAGGCGGGCCGAGATCGGCTCGCGGCCCTTGTGCTTCTTGTCCTGGCGGGCGTACCCGTAGGACGGGACGATCACGGTGATGGAGCGTGCCGACGCGCGCTTCAGCGCGTCGATCATGATCAGCTGCTCCATGATCCACTTGTTGATCGGAGCCGTATGGCTCTGGATCAGGAAGCAGTCGGCGCCACGAGCCGACTCCTGGAAGCGGACGTAGATCTCACCGTTCGCGAAGTCGAAAGCCTTGGTCGGCACGAGGCCGACTCCCAGCTGGTGCGCGACCTCCTCGGCCAGCTCGGGGTGGGCGCGGCCGGAGAAGAGCATCAGCTTCTTCTCGCCGGTCGTCTTGATCCCGGTCACAGCACTGTCTCCTCAGACGTGTTGAAGCTGCTCGCCCCCATGTGCGTCCGTCCCGCACACGGTGAGCCAGCCGAATTGCGTGCACGTATCACGGTACGCGGTCCCGGGCGTACCTGTTTCCGGTCAGTTCACCTCAGTGCCGCTCGGAGTCCTCGGGGACCACCGACTGCGCCGCCGCGGCGGCGGCACTTCCCGGACGCTTGCGGGCCACCCAACCCTCGATATTCCGCTGCTGGCCACGGGCCACGGCCAGCGCGCCGGGCGGCACGTCCTTCGTGATCACGGACCCCGCCGCCGTGTAGGCGCCGTCCCCGATCGTGACGGGCGCCACAAACATGTTGTCCGAGCCCGTCTTGCAGTGTGAGCCGACGGTGGTGTGGTGCTTGTGCTCACCGTCGTAGTTCACGAAGACGCTCGCGGCGCCGATGTTGGTGTACTCGCCGATCGTCGCGTCGCCGACGTAGGACAGGTGCGGCACCTTGGTGCCCTCGCCGATCGTCGCGTTCTTCATCTCGACGTACGTGCCGGCCTTGGCCTTCACGCCGAGGTTCGTGCCGGGACGCAGGTACGCGAAGGGCCCCACCGTCGCCTGGGCGCCCACGACCGCGCCCTCCGCGACCGTGTTGTCCACGCGGGCGCCCGCGCCCACCCGGGTGTCCTTCAGGCGGGTGTTCGGGCCGACCTCGGCCCCTTCGGCGATGTGCGTGGCGCCGAGCAGCTGCGTGCCCGGGTGGATCAGGGAGTCCTGTCCGAAGGTGACGGTCACGTCCACGAACGTACTGGCGGGGTCGACGACCGTCACGCCCGCGAGCATGGCCTGCTCCAGCAGGCGCGCGTTCAGCAGGGCGCGGGCCTCGGCGAGCTGGACGCGGTTGTTGATCCCGAGGATCTGGCGGTGGTCGCTGCCGACGGCCGCGCCGACGCGGTGCCCGGCCTCGCGCAGGATGCCGAGGACGTCGGTGAGGTACTCCTCGCCCTGGCTGTTGTCGGTACGGACCTTGCCGAGCGCGTCGGCGAGCAGGGCGCCGTCGAAGGCGAAGACGCCCGAGTTGATCTCGCGGATCGCGCGCTGGGCGTCGGTGGCGTCCTTGTGCTCGACGATGGCCGTCACGGCGCCGGTCTCCCCGTCGCGCACGATCCGCCCGTAGCCGGTGGAGTCCGGCACCTCGGCGGTGAGCACGGTGACGGCGTTGCCGTCGGCCTCGTGCGTCGCCGCGAGCTGCTTCAGGGTCTCGCCGGTGAGCAGCGGGGTGTCGCCGCAGACGACGATCACGGTGCCGGTGAGCTGGCCGCCGAGCTCTTCGAGGGCCATGCGGACGGCGTGCCCGGTGCCGTTCTGCTCGTACTGGACGGCGGTGCGCACGCCGGCGTCGACGTCGGCGAGGTGCGCGGTGACCTGCTCCCGGGCGTGCCCGACGACCACGACGAGGTGGGCGGGGTCCAGCTCGCGGGAGGCGGCGACGACGTGACCGACGAGCGAGCGCCCGCAGATCTCGTGCAGGACCTTGGGAGTGGCCGACTTCATGCGGGTGCCTTCACCCGCTGCGAGTACGACGACGGCTGCCGGGCGGTTGGCGCTCACGGGGATGCCCTTCGGCTTCGGGGGTGGACCCGCAAAGGATACCGGGGGGCCGCGGGCCCGAAACGAGGCCGGGTCCCGACCGTGGAGGTCAGGACCCGAATCTGAGCATCAGCGCTCTGTGTGCTCCCGGAGAAGGATTCGAACCCTCATTCAATGGACCAAAACCATTTGTCCTGCCTTTAGACGATCCGGGATGGTTCGCCCGCTATGTCCGATTTTGATGATCGGACTCCGCTGCAGCCCCTACTATGCCGCACCACCAGCCTTCGACGCGACGGTACAGACCGGCACTTTGAAGGATGCGAATGGCTAGGCAGCCGTAGTAGCTCTCGCCGGTGTTCTTGCGGGTGGTTTTGGGATTGTGGCGCTTGAGGGTTGTCTTGAGGAGTCGCGCGACGTCCGTGCCCACGAAGTCCGCCCAGAATCTTTCCGCGCCTGCGACGTCTGCTGTTTCGTGGATCATGACGGAGTAGCGGATGTGTTCTTCCTTGACACCCAGGAGGCGCAGCCAGGAGAGGTAAACGCGAATCATGCCCGGGTCGCTGTTCACGAAGATCACGCGCTCGCGGCGGTCGTACGGCTTGTCCTTGCTGCCCTCTGCCCAGTAGAGGCCGACGCCGAGGATGAACAGTTCCCGGTCCGAGATGCTGTCGATCTCGGCCTCTGCCACCTGTTTCGCCTGCCGCCTCTCCTCGTCGCGCAGGACAAGGGTTCGTTCCCACCCCCGCTTGGCGATGGCTGATGCCTCCTCGGTGGTACGTCGACGCTCCGGCTTCGGGAGGTCGCGGACCCAGAGGGAGATCGAGCTCTTCGAGCAGCCCAGCTTGAGCTGGATCTGGTCGTACGTGAGGCCCTGGAGGCGGAGCTCGCGGGCGCGGGCGCGGAGGTCGTCCTTCGCGTTCGGGCGCTTCGTCCACTCGGGTGGGGGCTCGTCCTCCAGGAGCCGGTTGAGGATGTCGTTGTTGTGGACGGCCAGGCGGTCGCGGATGTCCCGGCGGCTGAGGCCCTCCCGGCGGAGGGTGATCGCCTGCTCGCGGAGGGATTCGAAGGTCGCGGTTCCGGTGCGGAGGCCCCCGGTGCCGTCGCCGGGACGAGGTCGGATTTCGGTCATGTCGCCAATGTCGTCCGGAATGCGAGATTCAGGTCTCGTTCAGCGGACGTTTCCGTCGTACGTGCGATTACTCGCGGTTCTCGGGATTTTCGTTCGACCGTGTGCTGGGCGCGCTGCGTACGCTGGGCGGCATGACCAGTACGGGGGAAGTGGAAGGCCGCGCTGGGCCGCCTTTGTGGTGGGCGCGGCGGCGGGATGCCGTGGGGGACGTGGTGCTCGGCGGGGTGTCCGCCGTCGAGTGCGCGTGGGAGGGGGTGCCCTTCGCGCGGGAGGCCGGGATACCCGTTGTCGTCGGGGTGCTGTTCGGGCTCGTGGTGGGGGCCACGCTCGTGCTGCGGCGGCGGTGGCCGATCGCCGTGGTGCTCGTGGGGATCGCCGTGGCGCCGGCCGCGATGGGATTCCTGCTCGCGGTGGTGGGGATGTACACGCTGGCCTCCTCCGAGGTGCCCCGGCGGATCACGGCCACGCTGGCCTCGATGTCGCTGGCCGCGACCTTCGTGGTGATGTACCTGCGGACCAGGAGCGATGTCGAGGCCGACCACATGCTCGTGGTGGTGCTCTCCGGGTTCGTGGCGGTGGCGCTGACCGTGCCGCCGGTGCTGTTCGGGCTCTACATCGGCGCCCGGCGGCGGCTGATGGAGAGCTTGCAGGAGCGCGCGGACTCGCTGGAGCGGGAGCTGTCGCTGCTGGCGGACCGGGCGGAGGAGCGGGCCGAGTGGGCCCGGACCGAGGAGCGGACCCGGATCGCGCGGGAGATGCACGACGTGGTGGCCCACCGGGTGTCGCTGATGGTGGTGCACGCGGCCGCGCTGGAGGCGGTGGCGGTCAAGGACCCGGCGCGGGCGGCGAAGAACGCGGCGCTGGTGGGGGACATGGGGCGGCAGGCGCTGACGGAGCTGCGGGAGATGCTCGGCGTGCTGAGGGCGGCTCCTAAGCCGGTGGCGGTATCCGCCGTGGCCGCGCCCGCCGCGCCCGCCGCGCCCGCCGCGCCCGCCGCGGCCGCCGTGCCCTCCGTGTCGGCCTCGGCCGGCGCTCCGGTTGTTCCCGTCGCGCTTGTGGGGAGCGTCGAGGACGGGCCCTCGCTGGACGAGCTGGAGGCGCTGGTCGGGCAGTCGCGGGCGGCCGGGATGGTCGTGGAGATGGTGGTGCAGGGCGAGGCGGTGGCGTACGCGGCGGAGGTGGAGCAGACGGCGTACCGCGTGGTGCAGGAGGCGCTCACCAATTGCCACAAGCACGCTCCGGGGGCGCGGGTCGTGGTGCGGGTCGCGCATCGGGACGGGGAGGTGGCGATGCAGGTGGAGAACGGGCCGTGTGAGGGGCAGGCCGACGGGGTCGGGCTGCCGAGTGGGGGGAACGGGCTGGTCGGGATGCGGGAGCGGGTGCTGGGGCTGGGCGGGGTGTTCGTGTCGGGGGCGACGGAGGTGGGGGGCTTTCGGGTGTCGGTGGTCTTGCCGGTGCGGTAGGCGGTGGCCTTGGCGGGTGGGCGGTGGGCGGTGGGCGGTATCCGGGGGCCGGTGCGGCGCCGTTGCTGGGGCTCCGCCCCAGACCCCGCGCCTCAAACGCCGGCGGGGCTGGATTTGGCCGGTGGGGCCTGGGGTCAGGCTGTGGTGAGGCGGGTTGGTTGGAGGCCCGTCAGGAGGAGGGTGAGGGCCTCGTCGAGGGTGGGGCCGAGGTACCAGTCGCCGGTGTGGTCGATGCCGTAGACGCGGCCTTCGCGGTCGAGGGCGAGGTGGGAGCCGCCGTCGGCCTCGACGCCGAGGGGGCAGAGCTGGGTGGAGAGGGCTCGGCCGAGGTCGGCGAAGGTGCGCGCGAGGTGGAGTCCGGTGAGCGGGTCGAGGTGGAGCGGGGTGGGGGCGATCTGACGGCCGGGCCCGGGGGCGGTGATCGTGAGGCCGCCGAATTCGGCCCAGGCCTCGACGGCGGCGGGGAAGACGGCGTGCCGGTGCCCGGCCGGGGTGGTGTGGTCCCGCAGCGCGTCGGCCCAGTACTCGGCCTGCTTGATGTCCCAGCGGCCCGGTTCCCAGCCGGCGGTGCGCAGGGCGGAGTCCACGGCGACCGGGAAGCGGGTGGCCGAGGAGCGGTCGTAGGAGGCGGAGGTGGTGGTCATGGCTACTCGGAGGGGGTGAGGTCGACGGGGCGTACGCCGAAGTGGGCGAGGAGGGCGTCGCAGGAGCGGCAGGGGGGCGCGTAGCTGCCGTGGAGGGGGTCGCCGTCCTCGCGGATGCGGCGGGCGGTGATCTTCGCGTGTTTGAGGGAGCGGCGGGCTTCGCTCGCTGAGAGGGGTTTGCGGGAGGCGCGCCTGGAGCGGGCGCCTTCGACGGCGGCCAGGTGGCGGGAGAGCAGGATGGCCTCCGGGCACCGCCCGGTGAAACGTTCGCGCTGGCCGCTGGTGAGGGTGTCGAGGAAGTCCTGTACGAGGGGGTGGAGGACGGGGGGCTGGTCGGCCTTGCCGGCGGTGCCGGTGAGGGTTTCGCCGCGTACGGAGAGGGCGGCGGCGATGGTGGGCAGGATGCCGTCCCGGCGGAAGCGCAGGACGGGCACGGCGGGGCGGCCGGCGGTGCTGCTCCAGCGCAGGCGGGGGTCGCCGGCGGGGCCGCCTGGTTCGGCGGCCGGGCCTGTGGCCGGGCCCGTGGCCGGTCCCGTGACCGCGCCCGTAGCCGCGCCCGTGGCTGCCGGTGCGCCTGGCGCTTTCGGGGTGGTGTCGCCCGGTTCTGTGCGTGTTGCCGTGTGGTGCATGGTCGCGCTTTCCCTCCCGTGGCGGCGGTGGTGACCGCTGTCGCGCACGCCCCCGTGCTGCGGGGACAGCCTGCCAAATGTCATCTGTCATACGGAAGCGGGGTCGAATATTCGTATCAATTCGGATCTTCCTGGCCCTCGGGTGGGTGCGCCGGTCGTGTGCGGGTGAGCCCCTTGCCCCAGCGCATAGGCTGTGGTGAACCAGCCAGATCCAGCAGGGGGCTACCGCCATGACGACAGGTCGGCTCGGGCAGCAGGCCGCGCCACCCAACGCCGCTTACTCGGGGCAGGTCGTGCATTTCCCGGACCCGGTCCGGGCCGCTCGGCATCCCCACGGGGTGCGGATGGACGGCAACGGGTATCCGGACTTCTCCGCCTACGCGCGCGCGGCGGTGGAGATCGCCGAACCGCCGGAGGGCTTCGGCGTGGACGAGCTGCGGCTGACGGACTACGTGTCCGCGAACGCGGCGATGAAGGCCGCCGGGCACGAGTTGTGGGACACGGTCGGGCCGGTGGCGACCCCGCACGGCTGGACCTGGCACCACGTGGCGGGTTCGCGGCGCATGGAGCTGGTGCCGGTCGAGGTGAAGGCGCTGCTGCGGCATCACGCGGGCCTGGCGACGGCTCCGGTGGACCACGAGAAGCGCGGGACGCGGCCGTTGCAGGAGCTGCGCCCGGCGCACATGGGGCTGCCGAAGTCGGTGGTGTCGGTCTCCGAGGAGCAGGTGCAGGGCGTCGAGGAGGACCTCGGCTACCGGCTGCCGGAGGCGTACCGCTCGTTCCTGAAGGCCGCGGGCGGCTGCGCGCCGGTGGGCGCGGGGCTGGACGTGGACCTCGGTCTGCTGGTGGACCAGCCGTTCTTCACGGTGCGTGAGGAGGCGGCGGTTAATGACCTGGTGTACGTCAACAAGTGTCTGCGGGACCACCTGACGAAGGACTACCTGTGCGTGGCCTTCGCGCAGGGCGGGCTGCTCGCGCTGAAGGTGAGGGGAGAGGGCATCGGCTCGGTGTGGTTCTCCCCGTACGACGACGCGCGCGACCGGGACGGTTGGTCGGTGCAGGAGCGTGTGGAGCGGCTGTTGCTGCCGTGCGGCGGTGATTTCGATGCCTTTCTGGAGCGGTTGGCGGGCAATCCGCCGGAGCTGGAGACGGTGGCCGGTCTGATGGTGGACGGCGGATTCGCACGTTCGGTTCCGGTGGCCGCGGTGGCGCGTTCCGGTTCGGATGAGGGGTGACGGCGCGGTGGTGACGTTTGCGCAGGCGCAGGAGCGCGCCGAGGAGTGGATCAACGGGGACGTGCCCGCGTACCAGCACCGGGAGGTGCGCGTACGGGAGTTCGGGCTCGGGTTCGTGGTGTGGGCGGAGGACCGCGCGGCGGGTCCGGTCTCCGGGGGTGGCCGGCAGCGGCTGGTCATCGCGCGGGACAGCGGCGAGGTGACGCTGTGGCCGGGGCTGCCGGTGGGTGAGGTGATCCGCCGGTACGAGGAGGAGTACGGGGCGGTGGCCGCGGCGGCGGCTTCGGAGGCTTCGGTTCCGCCGCCGCGGATCGACTCGGAGCAGACGTCGTTCATGCTGAGCCCACCCGAGTGGCTGCAGGAGGCCGCGGACCGGGCGGGGATTCCGCCGGCCGCCGCTCCGGCGTCGGCGTCCGTGTCGGCGCCTGCGGCTGCGGCTGCGCCTGATGCGGTGCCGGCTTCCCCTTCCGCTCCGGCTCCGGCTCCGACTCCCGTTTCCGTGGAGCCCGTTGACGCCGCGCCCGCGTCCGCGCCCGCTCCGGCTCCGGTGGACGCGGTGCCGTTGCGGCGCGGGGGCGAGGTCCCGTACGAGCCGACGGCCAACGACGGCGTTCCGGCGGCGGCTCCGGCGGCCCCGGCGGTCGTGCCGACCGGTGCCACTCCGTGGGCGGGGACCGATGTGAACCCCGGTGCGGACGACGTGTCCGTGCCGCTGCCCGCGACCGTGTTCGCGCCGCCGCTGTCCGGGTCCGACCTGGAGGACGCGCCGCCGTCCGCGGTGGCCTCGGAGGCGAAGACCGCGCTGATTCTGGGCGGCAGCCAGCTGCCGAGGACCGCGGTCGTGCCCGCGCTGGGATCATCGGCGGGCGATATCGCCGACGCGCCGACGAGCAAGGCCCAGATCTCCCGGCCGGGCGGCTCCGCGGGTGGTGCGGGGCAGCCGCCGACGCCTCCGGGTCCGCCCGGTGCGGGTGGTGGCTCGGCCGGTGGTGGGGCGCACTACGCCGCCACGATGCTGGCGAGCCCCGGTGTTCCGCAGCCGCCCGGCCCCCCTGGCGCGCCCGGTGCTCCGGGTGCTCCGGGTGCCGGACAGCCGCCCGCGCCTCCCGGTCCCCCCGGGGCTCCCGGTTCGCTCGGCCGCGGGCTCGACCATGCCGCGACCATGCTGGCGGGCCCCGCCGTGACGGGTCAGCCGCCCGCGCCTCCCGGCCCGCCCGGTGCTCCGGGCGCCGGCGCACCCCAGCCTCCCGGCCCGCCGGGGGCTCCCGGTTCGCTCGGCCGCGGGCTGGACCATGCCGCCACGATGCTGGCGGGTCCGGCCGTGACGGGTCAGCCTCCGGCGCCTCCGGGTCCGCCCGGGGCTCCCGGTGGCGGGGCCCATCACGCCGCGACCATGCTCGCGGGTCCCGGCGTACCGCAGCCGCCCGGTCCGCCGGGGGCTCCCGGCGCGCCCGGGGCCGGGATCGACCATGCCGCGACGATGCTGGCCGGCCCCGCGATGGGTCAGCCGGGTCAGCCGCCCGCTCCTCCCGGCCCGCCGCCGGGCGGACCCGTGGCGCAGCCCCCGGCCCCGACCGGTGCGCCCACCGTCGGCCCCGGCTACCAGGCCGTGCTCCGCTACCGGGCACCCGACGGCTCGGAGCAGCAGCTCATCCGCCGCTCGGCGCCCGGTACCCCGCACCCGGAGTGGCAGATCCTGCACGAGCTGCGCGCCATGAACGTGCCGCCGCAGCAGGTGCTGGAGCTGCACACCGAGCTGGAGTCCTGTGAGCTGCCCGGTGGCTACTGCGCCCGGATGATCCGGGAGACGTGGCCGCAGGTGCGGATCACCAGCGTGGCCCCGTACGGCAAGGACCACGCGGGCCGTCAGCAGGGCATGCGACACCTGCTCACCCATCAGGGCGAGCTGCACCAGGTGGCGGACGGTCCGGCGCGCCCCGCGCCGGTTCGGGCGCCCCTGCCGCAGGTCCCGCTGCAGCCGGCCATCCCGCTGGACGCGATCGCGCAGGAGCTGGCGGGGGCGTTCGGTCCGCAGGGCGTCTTCCGCTTCGACCAGCGGGCGGTGTCCCGTCAGGGTGTGCCCGAGATCGTGGCGCAGACGCTGATGTGGTCGGGCCTGCCCGTCGATTTCGGGCCGTTCTTCTGGGCGCAGGCGGTGCCGGGTCAACCGGTGCCGACACTGGCCGAGATGGCCGCGCAGCGGCAGGTGCAGCCGGCCTCGGACGCGGGCTCGTACCTAGTGGTCGGCAGCGACTTCGGCAAGGCGCTCTGTGTGCAGTACGGGACCGCGAACATCGTGGCGGTGCCGGTGGAGGGTGGTCCGGGGGGTGCTCCGGTGCCGCCGCAGTTTGTGAATTCGAGCCTGCCGCAGTTCGTACGGTCCCTCGCGATGCTGGGTCACATGTGGCGGCTGCGACAGCATCTGACGCCGGAGCAGGCGGGTCGCTGGACGGTCGATTTCCAGGCGAACCTGGCCGGGCTCGACAGTGCGGCGCTGGCTTCGCCGGAGAGCTGGTGGTCGGTGCTGCTGGAGCAGATGTGGGACGGGCTGTTGTGACGTCGGCCTGATCGGGTGATCGGTGATCGGGTGATCAGGTGAATGGCCGGGTCGGGACCCTCGAAAGGGGTCTCGGCCCGGCCATTCGGGCTTCTGGGATCAAATGGCGCATCCTTGACGGGAATCCCCGCGAGAGAGGCGCATCCAGGATGAGTGCACCGATTGCGACCGTGCGCGGTCGCGGCTACCGCATGGAAGAGGTCGACCGGTATCTCGCCCGGCTGTCCGGGAGCCGTGACGAGGCCTGGGAGCGGGTGGCGCGGCTGACGGTGCTGGCCAAGCAGATGGAGGCGGAGGCGGCGCGGCTGCGCGAGGTGGTGGCCGGGCTCGCCCCGCAGACGTACGACGAACTGAGCGAGCGGGCCCGCCGGATCCTGCTGTTGGCGCAGGAAGAGGCGGACGCCGTACGGATGGAGGCGCGGGCGGACGCGTCCGCGACGCTGGGTGCGGCCGAAGCGCGTGCCGACCGGGCGGCGGAGCTGGCGCGGGGCGACGCGGAGGCGGTGCGCGAGCAGACCGAGGTCCGGGCCCGGCAGGGGCTGGCGCGGGCGCAGCGGGAGGCGGATGACGCGCGGGCGCAGGCGCGGGAGGAAGCGGCGCAGTGGCGGGCGCAGGCGGCGGCCGTGCTTGCGGAGGCGCGGCGGCGGGCGGACGCGGTGCAGGCGGAGCACGAGCAGGAGCACGCGGAGCGCTGGGAGGCGGCGGAGCGGGAGCTGGCGGCGCGGGAGGCGGAGCTCGTGGCGCGGCACGCGGAGCTGGAGCGGCACGCCGAGACCCGGCTGGCGGAGGCGCGGCGCGGCTTCGCGGAGGCCGAGGAGTCGGCGCGGCACGGCCAGGAGGACGCGGAGGCGCGGGCCGCGGAGCTGATCGCGCAGGCGCGGGTGGCGGAGGAGCGGATCGGGCGGGATACGGAGCGGGTCCTGCGGGAGCACGCGGAGGCGCAGGAGGAGATGCGGGCCCACATGAACCATGTCCGCTCCAGCCTGGCGGCCCTGACCGGCCGCGCCCCCGCGGAAGGCTGACCCTGCGGCCCGCCTCCTGGGGGCGCCGCCCCCAGCCCCCCGCGCCTCAAACGCCGGCGGGGCTGGGAGGTCGCCTCAAGCGCCGGCGGGGCTGGGAGGTCGCCTCAAACGCCGGCGAGGCTGAAAGATCGCCTCAAACGCCGGCGGGGCTGGACGTTCCAGCCTCGCCGGCGTTTGAGGCGCGGGGTCTGGGGCGGAGCCCCGGGAAACGGTGAAAGGGCGGGGCGGGGAGACCAGCTCCGCGCAGCGGCGACCCCGCACAGCAGGCACCCCTAGTCCACCGGCCCCGGCTGCGCCGGAACGGCCGGCGGCGGGGGCGTCAGCGGCGGCGTCGGCTCGTACCGGTACGGGTCGCTGCGCAGGCCGCGGGCCATCACCGCCACCGTGAAGGGGGCGGTCGTGCCCGGCGGGAGCGGGGCCGTCAGCGTGCCCGTCACCGGGTCGAAGGAGGCCGGGGCGGCGGCGGTGCCGTCCACGATCACCTGGGTCGTGGTGGCCGCCGGAGCCGGAACGGGAGCCGCAGCCGCGCCCGGGGCGAAGCCGCCGCCCACGACCGTCAGCCGGCCGTCGGCGACCGAGACGTCCGTGATCACCGGGGTCGCGCGGACGGCCATCTTGTTCACCAGGTACGCCCCCGCCGGGGCGCCCGTCAGGGCCCACATCTCGGAGGGCAGGCGCGGAAGCCCGCCGCCCACGTCCGCGAGGAAGAACAGCGCCACGTACAGCATGGTGACGGCGCTGAGCGCGACGTACTGGAGGTCGACCAGGTCCGTGCGCCCGCTGTCGTTCGCGATCAGCTCCCGCAGCGGCCGCCGGCCCGAGGCCGTCGGCTTCGGGGCCGGCTTGGCCAGGGTGCCGTTCTCCACGCGCAGGCCGACGACCGCCTTCGCCGCGATCAGGGCCACGTACGGGCCGCCGAGCAGCGGCAGGTACACCGTGGTCAGCGTGGACAGCGGGCCGTCGGCGCCCCGGAAGTACCGGACTCCGCCGCCCGCGGTGAGCCCGTAGGCGAGGATCGCGAGCAGCAGCCAGACCAGGATCACCGTCCAGGCCAGGGCGAGCGCCGTCGAGGTGGAGAGCCGGCCGTCGCGGCCGGTGACGAAGCCGGGGTGGCGCCGTAGCCGCCAGCCGATCGGCCCGGCCAGCGCGGCCAGCAGAGCCAGTGCGAAGAGTGCGGAAGCCATGCGTCGTCCCCCCGGAAGCGGTTCCTGTGCCAGAGACTTACCCACTGGCCCCGGTCATGACAAGTCGCGGGCTCCGGCGGCCGGTTGCTCCTCGCGCAGTTCCGGCAGGACCGGGAACCTGCGCGGCGCCACCAGCAGCAGGATCAGCAGCGCGGCCACGGCGGCCGCCGACGCGCCGAGGAAGATGTGCTCCACGGCGGCGGCCACGGCCTCGCGCAAGTGGTCGGCGGCGGCCCGGGGGAGCAGTTCCGCCTGATCCAGTGCCTTCGCCACGTCGTCCAGGTGGTCCGGGAGCCCGGGCACGGGCGCGTTCACCAGGCGGGCGGCGATGGTGGCGTTGGCCACGGCCGCGAGGAGGGCGGCGCCCACGCTCTGGCCGACCTGCCGGCAGAACAGCACCGAGGCCGTCGTGGTTCCCCGCTCGGCCCAGCCCACGGTGGACTGGACGCCGACGATCAGCGGGAGCTGGAAGAGGCCGAGGGCGCCGCCCAGCAGCAGCATGATCAGCGCGGGCTGCCAGGGCCGGGCGGGATACGGCAGCAGCGTGAAGGAGTACAGGACCACCGCGGCCAGCGCGATCCCGACGGCCGCGGTGTTCCGGAAGCCGATGCGCCGGTAGACGTGCTGGCTGCAGGCGGCCGTGACGGGCCAGCTCAGGGTCATCACCGACATGACCAGTCCGGCGCCGACGGGTCCGAGGCCGAGCACGGACTGGGCGTAGGTCGGCATGAACACCATCGGGGCGACCATGAGCAGGCCGAGCGCCCCCATGGCCAGGTTGACGGCGGCGATGGTGCGCCGGCGCCACACCCAGCCGGGCAGGATCGGTTCCTCGGCCCGGCGTTCCACCCGGACCACCACCGCGGCCAGCACCGCGCTCGCGCCCAGCAGCCCCAGCGAGGGAGCGGACAGCCAGGGCCAGGCGACGCCGCCCTGGACGAGTGCGAAGAGCAGCAGTCCGCCGCAGGCGAAGACGCCCAGGGCCCCGGCCCAGTCGACCGGACCCCGGCGGCCGGGGGACCGTGCGGGCTCGGTCAGGTGACGGGTGATCATCCACAGGGCGAGGGCGGCCAGCGGCAGGTTGATCAGGAAGATCCAGCGCCAGTGGGCGTACGAGGCGAGCAGCCCGCCCAGCGCGGGGCCGGCCACGGCCGAGGTGGCCCAGACGCTGGACATCCGGGCCTGGATCCGCGGCCGTTCCTTCAGCGGGTAGAGGTCGGCGGCCAGGGTCTGGACGGTGCCCTGGAGGGCGCCGCCGCCCAGGCCCTGGACGATCCGGAAGGCGATGAGGGCGGCCATGTTCCAGGCGAGCGCGCACAGCAGCGAGCCGACGAGGAAGAGGCCGATGCCGAAGAGCAGTACGGGCTTGCGGCCGAAGGTGTCGGAGAGCTTGCCGTAGACGGGCAGGGTGACGGTGACGGCCAGCAGGTAGCCGGAGAAGAGCCAGGAGAAGACGGAGAAGCCGCCGAGGTCGCCCACGATCTGCGGGACGGCGGTGGCGACGATGGTGCTGTCGAGGGCGACGAGGGACATGCCGAGCATCAGTGAGGCGACCACGGGGGTGGGCGGTCTCGTCGACGGCTTGTCCGCGGGGCCGCCGACGGCCGCGCCGACGGCCGCGCCACCGGTCGCACCGGCGGCCGGTCCGGCGTCCGCGCCCGCGGTCCCGGATATGCCGTCCGGGTCCGCGGCCGTGCTCTCCCCTGAGGCCACCGAGATTCCTTCCCCCTGCACGTACTTGCGGGGAACACCTTCTCACCGCCGCCGTGTCCGGCGGTATCCCCCACGGCTCCTCCCCCGAAGGGCGCAGATCCCCTAGGGGGCGCTCCTCACAAGGGGCCAGGGGTCATTCCTCCCGGCGGAGGAGGTGCGAGATCCCGGCACCTTCTTGACTGGTTCGTACGGGCGGGGAGCGCGGGGGGTGGGGTTAACCCCCGGGCGGATACGGCGATGGGCACCAGCGCGCCGCACCCCGCCCGGAAACAGACTTCATGACGGCGACGTACGCAGACGCGCACCCGAACAAGCAGCAGCAGCAGAAGCAGAAGAAGGAGAAGACCGTGACAACGGCTATGACCGAAACCAGGCACGGGGGTACTGGGGGCCATGCAGCCGTCGCGGCCCGGGCACGCAAGGTCGTCAAGGCCTACGGCTCCGGGGAGACGCGCGTCGTCGCCCTCGACGACGTGGACGTGGACATCATGCGCGGCCAGTTCACCGCGATCATGGGTCCCTCCGGCTCCGGCAAGTCCACGCTGATGCACTGCCTGGCCGGTCTCGACACGGTGACCAGCGGGCAGATCCACCTGGACGACACCGAGATCACCGGGCTGAAGGACAAGAAGCTCACGCAGCTGCGCCGCGACCGGATCGGCTTCATCTTCCAGGCCTTCAACCTGCTGCCCACGCTCAACGCCCTGGAGAACATCACGCTCCCCATGGACATCGCGGGTCGCAAGCCCGACGCCCAGTGGCTGAACCGGGTCGTGGAGACCGTGGGCCTCGCCGGCCGGCTGAGGCACCGCCCCACCGAGCTCTCCGGCGGCCAGCAGCAGCGCGTGGCGGTCGCCCGCGCCCTCGCCGCGCGCCCGCAGATCATCTTCGGCGACGAGCCGACCGGCAACCTGGACTCCCGGGCCGGCGCCGAGGTCCTCGGCTTCCTGCGCCGCTCCGTGGACGAGCTCGGCCAGACCATCGTCATGGTCACCCACGACCCGGTCGCCGCCTCTTACGCGGACCGCGTCATCTTCCTCGCCGACGGCCGGATCGTCGACGAGATGTACGGGCCCACCGCCGAGCAGGTCCTCGACCGTATGAAGGACTTCGACGCGCGCGGGCGGACGTCATGAGCAACACCGTCCTGAAGACCTCGCGGCGCAACTTCGTCGCGCACAAGGGGCGGATGGCGCTCTCCGCCGTCGCGGTCCTGCTCTCCGTCGCCTTCGTCTGCGGCACCCTGGTGTTCACCGACACCATGAACACCACCTTCGAGAAGCTGTTCGCCGTCACCAGCGCCGATGTGACGGTCAGCGCGAAGCAGGCGAAGGACGGCGAGGAGATCTCGGTCCGCGGCAGGCCCGAGATGCTGGCCGGCTCGGCCGTCGATCAGGTGCGCAAGGCCGAGGGCGTCAAGGGCGCCGAGGGCAGCGTCGTCTCGATGTCCGTCACGGTGGTCAACGCCAAGAACGAGAACATGGGCTCGACCACCGGCGCCCCGACCATCGCGGGCAACTGGAGCGACAACGAGCTCAAGTCCATGAAGATCACCTCGGGTCACGCCCCGCGCGGGCCCACCGAGGTGATGGTCGACGCCGACACCGCGGAGAAGCACCACCTGAAGCTCGGTGACGAACTGCGCACCATCGCCCTCACCGGCGACATCCGCGCCAAGATCAGCGGTATCGCCACCTTCACCGTGACCAACCCGGGTGCGGCCGTCGTCTACTTCGACACCGCCACCTCGCAGCAGGCCCTGCTCGGTTCCCCCGGCTCCTTCACCCACGTCAACGTCACGGCCGAGGACGGGGTGAGCGACGAGCAGCTCAAGCAGAACATCGCGGCCGCCGTCGGCGCGGACGCGTACAAGCTGCAGACCGCCAAGGAGGCCTCGGACGCCAACCGCAAGGACGTCGGCTCCTTCCTCGACGTCCTGAAGTACGTGATGCTCGGCTTCGCCGGGATCGCCTTCCTCGTCGGCATCTTCCTGATCTTCAACACCTTCTCGATGCTGGTCGCCCAGCGCACCCGCGAGATCGGCCTGATGCGCGCCATCGGCGCCGACAGCGGACAGGTCCTCAAGTCCGTCGTCGTCGAGGCCTTCCTCCTCGGCGTCGTGGGCTCGGTCCTGGGTGTCGGGGCGGGCGTGGGCCTGGCCATCGGCCTGATGGAACTCATGGGCCAGATGGGCATGCACCTGTCCACCGACGATCTGACTGTCGCCTGGACCACCCCGGTCATCGGCGTCCTCCTCGGCGTCGTCGTCACCGTCATCGCCGCCTTCGTCCCGGCCCGCCGGGCCGGCAAGGTCTCCCCGATGGCCGCGCTGCGCGAGTCCGCCGCCCCCGGGGACAAGAAGGCCGGCGTCGTCCGCGCCGTCCTCGGACTGGTCATCACCGGCATCGGCGGCGCGGGGCTCTTCCTCGCCGCGGCAGCCGAGGAGGCCGGTCCCGGATCGCTCTGGCTGGCCCTGGGCGTCCTCTTCACCCTCAACGGCTTCATCGTGATCGGCCCGCTGCTCGCCGCGGGCGTGGTGCGGGTGCTCTCCGGCGTGGTGCTGCGGCCCTTCGGGTCCGTGGGCCGGCTCGCCGAGCGCAACGCCCTGCGCAACCCGCGCCGCACCGGCGCCACCGCCGCCGCGCTGATGATCGGCCTCGCGCTGGTCGCCTGCCTGTCGGTGGTCGGCTCGTCGATGGTGGCCTCCGCGACCGACGAGCTCGACAAGTCGGTCGGGGCGGACTACATCGTCAACTCCGAGACCGGTCAGCCAGTGCTGCCGCAGGCCGAGCAGGCCCTGCGCGCCACCGAGGGCCTCGACCACGTCACCGCCTACCGCGAGGTGGAGGCCAAGGTCACCGCGCCCGACGGCGCCACCGAAGAGGTGGGCCTGGGCGCCACCGACCCGACCTACGCCCAGGACATCCGGCGCAAGATGATCGCCGGCGAGCACGCGGCGGCGTACGGCAAGGACTCCATGTCGGTCGGATCCGAATACGCCACCCGGCACGGCGTCAAGCTCGGCGACGAGCTGACGGTCGCCTTCACCGGGGGCAACACCGTCAAGCTGAAGGTCGCGGCGATCACCAGCGACGAGGGCAACCTCGACAGGACCATGAAGTACGTCAGCACCGAGGTGGCCCGCGCGAACGTCCCTGCCGACCGGCTGCCCCTCCCCTTCATGCTGCTGGCCAGCGCGAAGGACGGGCAGTCCGACGCCGCCGCGTACAAGGCGGTCAAGGCGGCGATGGCGGAGTACCCGCAGTACAAGGTGCGCAACCAGACCGACTACAAGCAGTCCCTGAAGGACCAGGTCGGACAGATGCTCAACATGGTCTACGGGCTCCTCGGCCTCGCCATCATCGTCGCCGTCCTGGGCGTCGTGAACACCCTGGCCCTGTCGGTGGTCGAGCGGACCCGCGAGATCGGCCTGATGCGCGCCATCGGCCTCTCCCGCCGCCAGCTGCGCCGCATGATCCGCCTGGAGTCGGTGGTCATCGCCCTCTTCGGCGCCCTGCTCGGCCTCGGGTTGGGCATGGGCTGGGGGGCCAGCGCGCAGCAGCTGCTGGCGCTCGAGGGCCTGAAGGTGCTGGAGATCCCGTGGCCGACGATCCTCGGGGTGTTCGCCGCCTCGGCCTTCGTGGGCCTGTTCGCCGCGCTGGTCCCGGCCTTCCGGGCGGGCCGGATGAACGTCCTGAACGCGATCGCGAGCGAGTAGCGGGCGCCGCGTTCGGCCGCGTTCGTACGGGGGTCGGTGCGCGGGTCCGTACGCGGGAGGGCGCCGGTCCGGGACCTTGGGGTTCCGGGCCGGCGCCGTTTCCCGCCCGTCACACCCGCTGCATCAGGACGACCCCCGAGGCCTCGCCCACCAGGGCGAACCGCTCGCCCGGGTGCAGTTGGCGGGCGTACTCGGTGGGGTCCTCGCCGGCCCAGCGGGAGGAGTTGTCGAGGGTGATCCAGTCGGGGACCACGCCCTTGCTGCCGCCGATCCACAGCACGCGGCAGCGGGAGGTCAGCCGGGTCAGCGGCGTGGTGTCGGCCTCCACGGTGGCCCCGTCGGGAATCCGGTCGAGGAGCCGTTCGATGGCGACGACCCGCTCGGGCTTCTCGTACGTACGCGCCTGCGCGAGCTTGGCGGTCGGCATGCTGGTCGCGGCCAGGGCCAGGCCGGCGGCGAGGACCGCGGTCGGCAGCTGGAGGGCGTACGCGCGCAGCCAGGGCCGTTCGCCGCGCCGGACGGTGTCGATGGCGTCGACGAGGGCGAGGGCCACGACGGGCATGAGGACGGCGCTGTAGTGCCAGTCGGTGGACCAGTAGTGGTCGTCCCCGGACAGGAACCGCCAGCCGAGGGTGGGCGCGGCGACCAGCAGCAGCGGCGAGCGCAGGGCGAGCAGTCCGGAGGTGGGGACCAGCACCCACGCCAGGGTGGCGAGCTTGGTGCCGATGCCGCCGAGCGGACCACCGCCGTCGATCTTGTCCCAGTAGCCGTAGCCCGCGGTGGCGAAGGCCGGTATGAAGACGGTGAACACCAGGACGGCGAAGACGGTGGCGGCGACGGCGACGCCGAGCGCGATCGCGGCGGCCCGCCGGTCGGTGGACCGGGCCCGCCAGGCCACCACCACGGCCAGGGCGGCGAGCGTGAAGCCGAGGTCCTCCTTGACGAGGACCAGTGGCAGCCCCCACAGCAGGGCGGCCCGCCAGCGCCGGGCGAGGACGGCCTCCAGGGAGAAGGCCAGCAGGGGCATGGCGAAGGCGATCTCGTGGAAGTCGAACTCCACGGCCCGCTGGACGCCCCAGGACAGCCCGTACGCGACACCTACGGCGAGCCCGCGGGCCCGGCCGAGGAACCGCCCGGCCGCCCGGGTGACGGGGACGGCGGAGAGCGCGAACAGCGCGGCCTGTACGACCAGCAGGGTGACGGGCCCGGGGAAGACCCGGTAGACGGGGGCGACGAGCGCGATGATCGGGCTGAAGTGGTCCCCGAGGATGTTGGCCCCCGGCCCCTTCAGGTCGGCGACGGGCTCCCGCAGGTGGGCGTAGGCGCGGATCGCCTGCTCGAAGATCCCCAGGTCCCAGGAGGCCCACTCCATCCGCCGGAACCGCCCGACGGACAGCACGAGGTAGATGAGGAACATCCCGGCGGCGACCACGTAGGGGCCCGGCCACCAGGCCCTCCCCGGCTTCGCGGGCTCCTGGGCCGCGGGCTCCGGGCGGGCCATCGCATCGCTCGTCACGGACTCGTGCTCCTCGGCCGGGGCGGCGTGAACTCCACGGCGGCGACGCGGCGAGCTCAGACGGTCAGTACGGGAACATCGTAGAGCGGGATGTGTTTGTCGCGAGTGACGAGGGTCAGCCCTTCGGACTGGGCCTGTGCGATCAGTATCCGGTCGAAGGGGTCCTTGTGGTGGAGGGGCAGCTTCCCTGCGAGGACACCGTGGTGTGCGTCGATGGGCAGCGCCTGGAACTGTGTGTTGCAGGCCTGCATCGCCAGATCCTCGGTGCTGGTGAGCTTGCCCGCTGCCTGCTTCACGGAGATCTCCCAGGGCGTGATGGCGCTCATGTAGACCGTGAGTTCGCGCCCGAGGAGTTCCCGCGTTTCGTCGGGAAGCTCCCCGTTCATCCACCACAGGACGACATGGGTGTCGAGCAACAGCTTCACGCGTCCGCCTCGAATGCCTCGGCGAATCCGTCGGGCAGATCGTCGAAGTCATCGGCGATCTTGATCCGCCCCGCGAGGGCGCCGTAATCCGTGCGCCGGACCTTCCCCGCGAGCGGGATCACCTTCGCGACCGGCTCGCCGGCCTTGCTGATGATGACCTCCTCGCCGGTGGCGACCGCCTCCAGGATCTTGGAGAAGTTCGTTTTCGCCTCGTGGACGTTGTACTGCCGGGCCGCTTCCATGGGCACTCCAGGGCAGGGAAAGGTGGGCTAACTGCTGGACCAAGCGTAATCAGATCGGCCCAGCCGGCGCCAGCTCCCTCACTCCCACGGGTGACCCGAATCCCTCGCGCGTGGGGGTCGAGGGCGTCGTAGGGTGGGAACCCCCGGCCCGTACGACGTGTCGGGTCCTTCGCGTTGCCCCGCACGCCCTCCATCGGATGGAAAGCCCCTTCATGAGCCTGCACGGACTGCTCGACGCCGTCACCCGGGACCCCGCCCTCGCCGAGGCGGTCACCGCGGCCGGGGACGGCACCCGCATGCACGTGGACCTGGTCGGCCCCGCCGCCGCGCGGCCCTTCGCGATCGCCGCGCTGGCCCGGCAGACCGAGCGGACCGTGCTCGCGGTCACCGCCACCGGACGCGAGGCCGAGGACCTGGCCGCGGCGCTGCGCTCCCTGTTGCCGCCCGACGAGGTGGTGGACTACCCGTCCTGGGAGACGCTCCCGCACGAACGGCTCAGCCCGCGCAGCGACACCATGGGCCGCCGGCTCGCCGTCCTGCGCCGGCTCGTGCACCCGAGCAAGGACGACCCGACGGCGGGCCCAGTGAGCGTGATCGTCGCACCCATCCGCTCCGTGCTCCAGCCGCAGGTCAAGGGGCTCGGGGAGCTGGTCCCGGTGAGCCTGCGGCAGGGCGGCAGCGCCGACCTGGGGGAGGTCACCGCGGCGCTGGCCGCCGCCGCGTACGCGCGCGTCGAGCTCGTCGAGAAGCGCGGCGAGTTCGCCGTCCGCGGCGGCATCCTCGACGTGTTCCCGCCGACCGAGGAACACCCGCTGCGCATCGAGTTCTGGGGCGACGAGGTCGAGGAGATCCGCTACTTCAAGGTCGCCGACCAGCGCTCCCTGGAGGTCGCCGAGCACGGGCTGTGGGCGCCGCCCTGCCGCGAGCTGCTGCTGACCGACGCGGTACGGGAGCGGGCCGCGGCCCTCGCCGAGGCCCATCCCGAACTCGGCGAGCTGCTGAACAAGATCGCCGAGGGGATCGCCGTCGAGGGCATGGAGTCCCTGGCGCCGGTGCTGGTCGACGAGATGGAGCTGCTGCTCGACGTGCTGCCCGCCGGGGCGATGGCCGTCGTCTGCGACCCGGAGCGGGTACGGACCCGGGCCGCCGACCTGGTGGCGACGAGCCAGGAGTTCCTGATGGCCTCCTGGGCGGCGACGGCGGGCGGCGGCGAGGCCCCCATCGACGTCGGCGCGGCTTCGCTGCGCGGGATCGCGGAGGTCCGCGACCGGGCCCGCGAGCTGAACATGATGTGGTGGTCGGTCTCCCCCTTCGCCGCCGACGAAGAGGCTGCCGGCGGCACGTTGACATCAGCCGGCGAGCCGGCGGTGCTCAAGCTCGGCATGCACGCCCCCGAGGCCTACCGCGGGGACACCGCCCGGGCGCTGGCCGACACCAAGGGCTGGATCGCCGACGGCTGGCACACCGTCTACCTCACCGAGGGCCACGGCCCGGCCGCCCGTACCGTCGAGGTGCTCTCCGGCGAGGGCATCGCGGCCCGGCTGGAGCCGGACCTGCGCACCCTGGAGCCGGGCCTGGTCCAGGTCGCCTGCGGCTCGATCGACAACGGGTTCGTCGACCCGGCCCTCAAGCTCGCCGTCCTCACCGAGACCGACCTGACCGGCCAGCGCACCGCCACCAAGGACCTGGGCCGGATGCCGACCCGGCGCCGCAAGACGATCGACCCGCTGACCCTGGAGGCCGGCGACTACATCGTCCACGAGCAGCACGGCGTGGGCCGCTACGTCGAGATGGTCCAGCGGACGGTCCAGGGCGCCACCCGCGAGTACCTGCTGGTGGAGTACGCGCCGGCCAAGCGCGGGCAGCCCGGCGACCGGCTCTACATCCCCACCGACCAGCTGGAGCAGGTCACCAAGTACGTCGGCGGCGAGGCCCCGACCCTGCACCGGCTGGGCGGCGCCGACTGGACCAAGACCAAGGCGCGCGCGAAGAAGGCGGTCAAGGAGATCGCCGCCGACCTCATCAAGCTCTACAGCGCGCGCATGGCGGCCCCCGGCCACGTCTTCGGCCCCGACACCCCCTGGCAGCGCGAGCTGGAGGACGCCTTCCCGTACGCGGAGACGCCCGACCAGCTCACCACCATCGCCGAGGTCAAGGAGGACATGGAGAAGTCGGTCCCGATGGACCGGCTGATCTGCGGTGACGTCGGCTACGGCAAGACCGAGATCGCGGTGCGCGCCGCCTTCAAGGCGGTCCAGGACGGCAAGCAGGTCGCCGTCCTCGTGCCGACGACCCTCCTCGTGCAGCAGCACTTCGGGACCTTCTCCGAGCGCTACAGCCAGTTCCCGGTGAACGTGAAGGCACTGTCGCGCTTCCAGGGCGAGTCGGAGTCGAAGGCCACGCTGGAGGGCCTGCGCGAGGGCTCGGTGGACGTGGTCATCGGCACCCACCGGCTGTTCTCGCAGGAGACGAAGTTCAAGGACCTGGGCCTGGTCATCGTCGACGAGGAGCAGCGGTTCGGCGTGGAGCACAAGGAGCAGCTGAAGAAGCTCCGCGCCAACGTGGACGTGCTCACGATGTCCGCGACCCCGATCCCGCGCACCCTGGAGATGGCGGTGACCGGCATCCGCGAGATGTCGACGATCACCACCCCGCCGGAGGAGCGGCACCCGGTGCTCACCTTCGTGGGCCCGTACGAGGAGAAGCAGATCGGCGCGGCGATCCGCCGTGAACTGCTGCGCGAGGGCCAGTGCTTCTACATCCACAACCGGGTCGAGTCCATCGACCGGGCCGCCGCCAAGCTGCGCGAGATCGTGCCCGAGGCGCGCATCGCGACGGCGCACGGCCAGATGTCGGAGCAGGCCCTGGAGCAGGTCGTCGTGGACTTCTGGGAGAAGAAGTTCGACGTGCTGGTGTCGACCACGATCGTCGAGTCCGGCATCGACATCTCCAACGCGAACACCCTGATCGTGGAGCGCGGCGACAACTTCGGCCTCTCGCAGCTGCACCAGCTGCGCGGGCGGGTGGGACGCGGCCGCGAGCGCGGGTACGCGTACTTCCTGTACCCGCCGGAGAAGCCGCTGACCGAGACCGCGCACGAGCGGCTCGCGACGATCGCCCAGCACACCGAGATGGGCGCCGGCATGTACGTGGCGATGAAGGACCTGGAGATCCGCGGAGCGGGCAACCTGCTCGGTGGTGAGCAGTCGGGCCACATCGCGGGCGTCGGCTTCGACCTCTACATCCGCATGGTCGGCGAGGCCGTGGCCGACTACCGGGCCGCCGTCGAGGGAGGCGTGGAGGAGGAGCCGCCGCTGGAGGTCAAGATCGAGCTCCCGGTCGACGCGCACGTCCCGCACGACTACGCGCCCGGCGAGCGGCTGCGCCTGCAGGCGTACCGGTCCATCGCCTCGGCCAATTCCGAGGCGGACATCAAGGCCGTACGGGAGGAGCTCACCGACCGCTACGGCAAGCTGCCGGAGCCGGTGGAGAACCTGCTGCTGGTGGCCGGGCTGCGGATGCTCGCCCGGGCCTGCGGGGTCGGGGACATCACCTTGCAGGGCAACAACATCCGGTTCGGGCCGGTGGAGCTGCGCGAGTCGCAGGAGCTGCGGCTCAAGCGGCTCTACCCGGGAACGGTGCTCAAGCCCGCCACTTCGCAGGTGCTGGTCCCGCGTCCGAAGGCGGGCAAGATCGGCGGCAAGCCGGTGGTCGGGCGGGAGCTGCTGGCGTGGACGGGGGAGTTCCTCACCACGATCCTCGGCTCGTGAGGAAGAGGAAAGTGTCCTGACAGCCGGGGAGGCCGGGAGTCCGCAGTGCGGACTCCCGGCCTCCGGGCGTTCCCCCGTGGTGGGGTATCAGCCGAGGTTGTCGGCGTCGATGACGTCCTTGCCGGTCGGGGCGTCGGCCTGGACCGGCTTGTTGAAGCCGCTGAAGGTGACCTCCGACGGCTCCTTGCCGGTGACGCTCGCCTTCAGCAGGTACGGCTCGCCCTTGGTGGCCACCAGCAGGGTCTCCACGCCCTCGGTGGTCTTCGTGGTCAGGGTCAGGGCCTCCTGGCCGTCGACGGTGGTGACCTTGCCCTTCTGCGCGCCCTTGCTCTCGTCGAACTCCTTCAGCAGCTCGTCCAGGTCGCACAGGGCGGCCAGTTCCTTGGAGTCCGGGTCCGCGGCCTTGGACTTCAGCCAGCGGCCCGCGAGCTGCTTGACCGCCGCGTCGGCCTCCGCCTTGGGCAGGTCCTTCAGCTGGGAGCGGTAGAAGGGCTCGTCCGCCTTGATGAACACGGACTGGGCGTTGCGGATCAGCTCGAAGGAGCCGTCCTGGCCGGAGATGGTGCCCTTGCAGTCACCGGCCTTGCTGACCGCCATGTTCAGCTGCAGGGGCTTGCCCTCGTCCCAGACCTTTCCGCTGACGGTGAGCGAGGACGCGCCGCGCAGGGCGGTCACGGACTTGTCGGCCACCTCGGAGCCGGTCAGGTCGGGGAAGGGGCCGGACGGGCCGGTCCCGAGGCATCCGGTGAGGCCGAGGGCGGCGGCGCAGGCGAGGGCGGTGCTGGCGGTCAGGCGGTGAACGGTGCGCATGGGGACTCTCTACGACTGGGAAGCGGGGGTGAAGGAAGAATAGGAGAGAACCGGAATGATCGGTTCCGGAAGGTCCGGCGTCCTCTGTTCGACGTGCCGATCAGACCAGAAGAGTGTGAACCGAGTCAACACGGTTCACGAAAGAAATTCGGTTCACGCTGTGAAGTGATCTCTCTGCGTGTGAACGGGTATGCTCCCGGCATGTCCGAGGAGAACGCCGCAGAGGTCACCGCGGCCGAGGTCGCCCGCCTGGCCGGGGTCGGCCGTGCCGCCGTGAGCAACTGGCGGCGCCGCCACGCCGATTTCCCCAAGCCCGTCGGCGGCACCGAGACCAGCCCCTCCTTCTCTCTGGGCGAGGTGGAGCACTGGCTGCGCGCCCAGGGCAAACTCGCCGAGGTCCCCCTGCGCGAGCGCGTCTGGCAGCAGATCACCGCCCACCCCGGCGGGGCAGTCGCCGCGCTCGTCAACGCCGGCAGCGCGCTGCTCGTCGTACGGGACCGGCCCGCCGACTGGCTGGAGCTGACCGCCGTCTCCGACGCGCACATGGCCACCCTGCTGCGGCCCGTCCTCGACCAGGTGCTCGGCGCACGCCTCGGGCCGGGCCACGCGCTCGCCGAGGTCCCGCTGCGCCCCGCCGCCATGCCGCTGCTGCGGGCCGCCGCCGAACTCGCCGCCGAACTCGGCGCCCGCCAGGCCTTCGAGTTCCTCCTCGGCCGCCACCTCGACGCCAACCCCCGCCAGTACACGCTCACCCCGGACGGCCTCGCCGAACTCATGGCCGTCCTCGCCGGGCCCTCGGCCCGTACCGTGCTCGACCCCGCCTGCGGCACCGGCACCCTGCTGCGGGCCGTCTCCGGCGCCACCGCCCTGTACGCGCAGGACTCCGCGCCCGAACTCGCCGCCCTGGCCGCGCTGCGCCTCGCCCTGCACGGACCCGCCCAGGTCCGGGCGGCCGCCGCCGACAGCCTGCGCGCCGACGCCTTCGCGCAGGACGCCTTCGACGCCGTGCTGTGCCACCCCCCGTTCAACGAACGCAACTGGGGCCACGAGGAACTGGCCTACGACCCGCGCTGGGAGTACGGCTTCCCCGCCCGCACCGAATCCGAACTCGCCTGGGTCCAGCACGCCCTGGCCCACCTCCGCGAGGGCGGCACCGCCGTCCTGCTCATGCCGCCCGCCGTCGCGGCCCGCCGTTCCGGCCGCCGCATCCGCGCCGACCTGCTGCGCCGGGGCGCGCTGCGGGCCGTCGTCGCGCTCCCGGCCGGCGCCGCGCCGCCGTACGGGATCCCCCTGCACCTGTGGGTGCTGCGCCGGCCCGCGCCCCACGCGGCGCCCCCGGCCGGGCTGCTGCTCATCGACAGCGCGGCCGCCGCGGGCACCGCCGCCCCCGCCGCCGACGGGCAGCTCCGGGGCGCCTGGCCCGCCGTGCACCGTGCGGTGGAGGCCGCCTGGAGCGCGTACGACCGCACCGGCTCGGTGGCGGAGGTCCCGGGCGTCAGCCGCGTCGTGCCCGTCATCGAGCTGCTCGACGACGACGTGGACCTCACCCCCGCCCGCCATCTGCCGCCGCCGGCCGCCGGCGGCGGGCCGGCCGAGCTGACCGCCGTACGGGAGCAGCTCGGCGAAACCCTCGGCCGGGCCGCCCGGCTCACCCCGCCGCCCGCCACCCCGCCCGCCCGCGCCGCGGCCCGGCCGCCGCTGACCACCATCGGGGAACTCGCCCGCGCCGGAGCCCTGGAGCTGCACACCGGCACCGGCGGCGGGACCGGCACGGCACCCGTCCTCACCGAGCAGGACGTGTACGCCGGAACCGGGCCCTCCGGCACCCTGGCGGCGACCGCCGACGAGCCCGTCCTCACCGCGCCCGGCGACGTCCTCGTCCCCGTCGTCGGCGGCGCCGCCATCGCCCGGGTCGTCGGCGAGGCCACCTCGGGCGCGGTGCCCGGCCGGGGCCTGGTGCTGCTGCGCCCCGACCCGGCCGCCCTCGACCCGTGGTTCCTGGCCGGATTCCTGCGCGGCACCGCCAACAACCGCCGCGCCAGCAGCCATGCCTCCACCGCCACCCGGCTCGACGTACGCCGGCTGCGGCTGCCCCGGCTGCCCCTGGCGCAGCAGCGGCCCTACGGCGCCCGGTTCCGCGCGCTCGCCGAGTTCGAGGACGCGCTGCGGCTGGCGGGACGGCTCGGCGAACAACTCGTACAGGGCTTCTACGACGGCCTGTCGGACGGCACGGTCACGCCCGAGTGAGCAGCCGTGCAGCGACCGTGCAACGGTTGCGGGCATCCCCTCACTCACGGCCGGAAACGCTGTATACCCTCAGACCCGAAAAGTCCTTCCGCACGGCCCGTCAGGAGCAGCGATGCACGGCCCCGGCCTTCCGCCGCAGCACGGCCCCCAGCCCACCTCCGGGGGCGTGGTGGCACTGCGCGTGCTGTTCACGCTGCTGCCCATCCTGAGCTGCGGGTTCCTGGCCTGGGGCTCGATGCTGCGACTGGCGCTGGTCACCCGGAAGACCCGCGACTGGGTGCTGATGGTCGTCAGCTGCGTACTCGCCGTCTTCTGGTTCGTGTTGTTCGGCCTCGACCCGACGCCCGACACCACCGGCTGGCAGAGCGATACCGGGGCCGGCGGCACGGTCCTCACCGGTTTCGCCATCTGCGTGTACTTCCTCGTCGCCGACATCAAGCACCACGAGGCGCAGCGAGTCGCGGCCTCGGCGCCGTGGTACCCGGCGCAGCCCGCGCCCTACACCCACCCGCAGCAGACCTCGCCCGCCTACGGGTACCCGCCCGCCCAGGTCCCCACCCAGCCCTCCACGCCGACGCCGGCCCCGCCGCAGGTACCGCCGCAGACGACCCCGGCCCCGCGCATCGGGCAGGTCCGCGCCGAGCTCGACGAACTCAGCGAACTGCTGCGCAAGCAGACCCCGCCGCCCGCCGGCCCCCGCCCGGACCCCCACCAGACCCCGTTCCAGGACCCGAACCAGTGACCGACCGGCTCATCGGCGACCGCTACCAACTGGCGACCGTCCTCGGCCAGGGCGGCATGGGCCAGGTCTGGACGGCGTACGACCGGCGCCTGGACCGCCGCGTCGCCGTCAAGCTGCTGCGCCCCGACAAGGTCGCCGGCCCCGGCACCGTCGCCGAGGAACTGCGCCGCCGCTTCGTGCGCGAGTGCCGGGTCACGGCGCAGGTGGACCACCCCGGCCTGGTCACCGTGCACGACGCGGGCAGTGACGGCGACGAACTCTTCCTCGTCATGGGCTACGTCGAGGGCGCCGACCTCGCCGACCACCTCGCCGAGCACGACCCGTACCCCTGGCAGTGGGCGGTCGCGGTCGTCGCGCAGCTGTGCTCGGTCCTGTCGGCCGTGCACGCGGTGCCGATCGTCCACCGGGACCTGAAGCCGCGCAATGTCATGGTCCGCCCCGACGGCACCCTGCTGGTCCTCGACCTCGGCGTGGCCTCGGTGATGGACACCGACACCACCCGCCTCACCAGCACCGGTTCGCCCATCGGCAGCCCCGCGTACATGGCCCCCGAGCAGGCCATGGGCGGCGCGGTGGGCCCGTACACCGACCTCTACGCACTCGGCGTGCTGCTGTACGAACTCCTCAGCGGCAGCGTTCCCTTCGCCGGATCCACCGCCCTCGGCGTCCTGCACCGCCACCTGTACGAGCCCCCGCTCCCGGTCCGCCAGTTGCGCCCGGAGGTCCCGCCGGAGCTGGAGAAGATCCTGCTCCACCTCCTCGCCAAGGACCCGCAGGACCGGCCCGCCTCCGCGCAGGAGGTGTACGAGGCCCTGGCCCCGCTGCTGCCCGCCCGCGACGGCCGCGCACCCTCGGGCCCGCTCGACCCGACCCGCCCCTTCCTGCGCCCCCAGGCGCCGTGGCCCGACCGGGCCGCGGTCGTCCCGCCGCGGCCCAGCGCCCCGCCGCCGGCGACGCCGATGACGCCGGCGACCCCGACGACGCCGCCCAAGCCGGACGTCCCGGGCGCCGTGGACGAGGCCCGCAAGCTCCTGGACCAGGGGCGCCTGACCCAGGCCGTGGACATCCTCGGCGGCATCCTGCCGGCGGCGGCCGCCGAGCACGGGGAGCACTCCCCGGTGGTCCGCTCCCTGCGCAAGCAGTACGCCGCCACGCTGATGGACGACGGCCAGTACCGCCGCGCCCTGCCGGAACTGCGCCGCCTCGCCGACGAGTTCCCGGCCGGCGACCCCCAGTCCCTGCGCTTCCGCTACGACTCGGCCCAGTGCCTGGAGCAACTCGGCGAGCCGGCCGCCGCCCTGGCCGAGTACCGCTCGCTGCTCCCGCTCTTCGAGAACCACTACGCCAACCCGGACCCGGGCCTGCCGCTGGAGGTCCGCCGCCGGATAGCGCACCTGCTGCTCTCCCTCGGCGACCGCCAGGCGGCCCACGACACCCTGGCCCGCCTCCTGTTCGACGCGGAACGCCTGCACGGCCCGGCCCACCCGTTCCCGGCCGAGGTGCGCCGCACCCTGCACTGGCTCGGTCAGGTGCGCTGACGCCTCCACAGGATCCGGCCGAGCAGGACGGCCAGGGCCACCCCGGCGACCGCCGCGCCCGGGACCAGGCCCGGCGGGCGGAAGGCGCAGGTCACCGTGGTGGTGAGGCCGTCCAGGGGGATCGCCACCAGGCCCAGGTACGCCGAGGCCGGGCGGTCGTTGCAGGTCCACCCCGCGATCGCGGGGACCGAGAGGACCGCGGTACCCGTGCTGCCCGGCGGGAGCGTGGCCCGGACGTCCGAGGAGCCGACCGAGACCGAGGTGGCCGCCGTGGCCCGCAGGGTCGCCACCGCGGCGTCGAGCCGGGCGCGGTCCAGGCAGGACAGGGCCCACCGCGGGGGCGGGGCCGCGTCGAAGACCAGGGCCGAGGAGGACCCCCGGGACAGGCCCATCGGCTGGAGGGCCGCCCGGTTGCGGGGGGCGTTGCCGCCCAGGCGGAAGGCCGGGCCGTCCGCGAGGCGGGCCGTCGCGTTGTACTCCGGGGCCCACAGGTAGGCCTCCATGCCCGCGCGGCAGACCCCCGGCGCGAGCGGGTCCTCGTACACCCGGGCGCCCAGGAGCAGTTCCTGGTTGGTGAAGGGGGAGTCGCCGTAGGAGACGGGCGCGCCGGGCGGGCGGGTCGTCACCAGCGGGGGGACCTGCGCGCGGCGGACCGTGCCGTCGGGCTGGAGGCGCGCGCCGACCGCGAAGACGGCGTCCGTCACCGGGTTGTCGATGCTCTGGACGTTGCGCCCGCGCGAGGTCCAGCCCGCTCCGAGGGCCACCATCGTGCGCGTGAACACCTCCGGGGTGTGGCTGCTGTAGTACGCGCCGCCCTCCCCGCCCAGCAGCAGCGGATCGTTGCCCGACAAGGCGGGCCGGCTCGGGTCGGTACGGTACGCGGGCCAGCCCCCGGCGCCCGCCAGGGCCTGGGCCCGCCCGGTGTGGGCCGGACCCCAGGACGGGTAGTCGTCGAGGCCGCCCAGCTTCCCCTTGTGACCGTAGGCGCTCGTCGCGGCCGCCTGGGCCAGCAGCACCGCCGCCAGCACCCCGGCCGCCGGGAGCGCCAGCCGGCGGTGGCGCAGCGCCCACCAGGCCGCGCCCGCCAGCACCAGCCCGCCGCCGAACAGCACGTACCCCGGGGCCGTCACCAGCGTGCTCCCGCCCGCCCACAGCCCGGCGGCCGCCAGGACGCCCGCCCCCGCCGCCAGCGCCCGGGGCCGCGGCGGGCCCGCCGCCAGCCCGGTCCAGGCGGCGATCACGGCGATCCCGGCCAGGACGAAGGTCTGCCGGTAGGGGCTTCCGTTCGGCGTCGCGAAGAGGTGCCACGCCAGGTGCGTCGGCGCCCACTGGAGCGAGAGCGCCACGGCCACCGTCAGCCCCGTCCACCACAGCCGGGTGCGCGCCGCCGCCGCCCGGTGGAAGGGCAGCGCGGCCACCAGCAGCAGGGTCCCGGTGCCCACGAAGACGGCGGGGGAGGAGAAGGAGTACGTCCCCGGCAGCAGCCGCGCGAAGAGGTCCGCCCAGGACACCGGCCGGAACTCCTTGACCCACCCCGGGTACGCCCGTCCCGAGCTGAGGAACAGCGGAAGGAGTACCGGCGCCGCGAGCGCCACCCCCAGCAGGGTGCTCCCGGCCGCCCGCGCGACCACCGCCACCCGGGACCGGACTCCCTCCCGGGTCAGCACCACCCGTACCACCAGCACCAGCGCCGCACCCAGCGTCGCCATGTAGGCGGTGTAGAAGTTCGCCGTCCAGCAGACGGCGACGACCAGCGGGGCGAGCAGCGCCCGCCGCCCGCGCAGGGCCCATTCGCCGGTCAGGCACAGCAGGGGGAAGGCGATCAGCCCGTCCAGCCACATCGGGTTGTACGAGGCCTCGATCACCGACCAGCCGCACAGCGCGTACGAGGCCCCGAGCAGCCCGGCCGCCCACCACGGCCCGCGGTGCTGCGTGCGCAGCAGCCAGGCCATCGCCGCCGCCGCGGCCGCCGTCTTGAGCACGGTGACGGCGTACACCGCGAGGTCGATGCCGTCGCGCGGGAAGAGCCCGACGAGGACGGAGAGCGGGCTGCTCAGGTAGGTGCCCAGGTCCGGCAGGAAGCTGGTGCCGTACCCGGACTGCCAGTTGAACAGCAGTCCGCCCCGTGCGCGGCCGTGCAGGAGGTCCCACAGGTGCGCGTGGAAGGGGACGAACTGGTTGCCGAGGTCGTTGATGCTGCGGTGGCGCGGTCCGTACGGGAAGACCCGGGCGGCGGCGTCCCCGGCGCCCACGGCCACCGCCGTGAGCAGGGCGGCGAGCGCCGAGCCGAGCAGGCTCGCGCGGCGCGGCGGCGCGCTGCGCGGCGAGTGGCGTGTCAGGTGCGGTGAGCGGCGCGGTGTCGGCATAGTGGGCAGACCTTGGCACCACCGGGTAACCGAAGGGTGGCGTCCGGGTGGCCAGCCGCAGATCCGGTCTGCGCCAGGCGTGTTCGGTCCACGCGCGAATCGTTGGCCGAACCGGTGGTCCGGATCACCCGGACTGCATACCATCGATCACCGCACGGCCCTCTTGTGCACCGACGCACAATCTCCCGGCCCTGGAGGCTCCTTTGCACCGTCGCACAGCGCTCTCCGTCTCCACCGCCCTGCTCCTGGCGGCGCCCCTGCTGTCCGCCTGCTCGGGTGAGGCCCGTCCCGGCACCGCGGCCGTCGTCGGTGGCGAACGGATCACCACCTCCGCGCTCCAGGCGCAGGTGAACGACGTCCGTGCCGCACAGAACCGTTCCGGGCAGGCGGCCGCCGAGCTCATCGCGAGCACGCCCAACCTGGAGCGGCAGAAGCTCGACTCGATCCTCCAGAGCCGGATCATCGACAAGATGGCCGAGACCGCCGGGCTCACGGCCACCGAGAAGGACATCGAGGACGAGCGCACGGCGTACGTCGAGGAGAACGGCGGGAAGGAGCAGTTCGAGGCGCTGCTCCTGCAGAAGGGCGCCCTGGCCCCCGGCCAGGTCGACCGCTTCCTCAGGGACCGGGTGCTCCTGGCCAAGCTGACCGCCAAGTACGGCAGCGGGAAGCTGGAGGAGCCCGCGCGGGCCGCCGTGCGGGCCCTGCGCATCGAGGTCAACCCGCGCTACGGCGCCTGGGACGCCCAGCAGATCAAGCTCGGCCTCGGGGAGACCCCCTGGATCACCGAGCGGACCCGGCCCGAGCAGGCCCCGGCCGGAGCCTGAGGCCGGCGCCGGAGCCTGAGGCCCCGGCCGGAAGCCGAGGCCCCCGCCGGAGCCCGAGGCCGCCGGCCGGAGGTAGGTTCGGAGGGTGACCGACCACTCCGAATCCACCGCCGCCGAGCCCACGGGCCGCATCGTCCTGCTGACCACCAGCCACCGGGTCGCCCCCGGCGTGCTGTCCTGGCCGGCGTGGCAGACCCTGCACGCCGCGGACCGGGTGCTGTGCGCCGACCCCGGCCACCCGCAGCTGCCGTACCTGCGGGAGGCGGGCATCGAGGTCGCGCACGAGACCCCGGACGCGCACGCGCTGGTCGAGGCCTGCGCGGGCGGCCGTACGGTCGTGGTGCTCCCGAGCGGGGAGGGGGACCAGCGGCTCACCGACGGGCTCGCCCGGCTGGCCGGCTCCGGCCGGGTCTCCATGCCCGACCTGGAGCTGCTGCCCGGCTCGTACGACCTGCCGGGCGCGCGCCTGCTCGACCTGGTCCAGGTGATGGACCGGGTCCGCCGCGAATGCCCGTGGACCTCCCGGCAGACCCACCGGGGCCTGGCCAAGTACGCGATCGAGGAGGCGTACGAGCTGGTCGAGGCCATCGAGGCCGGGGACCGGGAAGAGCTGCGCGAGGAGCTCGGCGACGTGCTGCTCCAGGTGGTCTTCCACGCGCGGATCGCCGAGGAGCACGAAGAGCCGGACGAGGCGTTCTCCATCGACGACGTGGCCGGGGCCCTCGTGGAGAAGCTGATCCACCGGCACCCGCACGTCTTCGGTGACGCGAAGGCCGAGACCCCGGAGGACGTCCACGCGCACTGGCAGCGCACCAAGGCGGTCGAGAAGCAGCGGGAGTCGGTCACCGACGGCATCCCGGTGGGCCAGCCGGGTCTGGCGCTCGCCGCCAAACTCGCGGGCCGGGTCCGGGCGGGCGGGGTGGCCGTCGAGCTGCCGCGGGGCGAGGGCATCGGCTACGAGCTGCTGGAGATGGCGGCGCGCGCCGAGGCGGCGGGGATCGACCCCGAGACCGCGCTGCGCGCGGCGGCCCGCGTCTACCGGGACGCGATCCGGGCCGCCGAGGGCGTCGGCGCGTAGGCGGATAGGCCTCGGCGGCGTAGGACTCAGTACTCCCTCGGCGCGCGGGCCGCGGGGTCGTGCCAGTGCGGCGGCGGGCGGTTCAGGAACCACTCGCCGAAGCCGAGCGGGCGGCCGTTCACGCCGTCGTCCCTGCCCACGGCGGGTACGCGGTCGTAGAAGAGGCGGTCGGGGCGGGCGCCCAGCTCCTCCAGGACGTACGCGATCTCCTCCATGAACCCCGGCGGTCCGCTGAGGTAGACGTCCTGGTCCGGCCACAGGACCCGGGTGCCGAGCGCGGTCGCGAGCCGGCCGGTGGCCTCGTCGCGGTGCTGCCCGGGGGCGGGCGTGATGTAGGTGACGCCGAGCCAGCCGCAGGTGGCGGCGTACTCGTCGATGAGCGGGCGGTCGTAGAGGTGCGCGCCGTCCCGTGCCACCACGAAGAGCCGTACGTCCTGATCAGGAGGGTGTTCCACGAGGTCCTCCAGCACGGCCCGGATCGGAGCCCAGCCGGTCCCGGCGGCGATGAGGCTGACCGGGCGGTCCGCGCGGCGGAAGGTCAGCTGCCCGCCGGCGGCGCCGAGCCGCAGCACGTCGCCCGGCCGGGTCTCGCGGACCAGGGCGGTGCTGAGCCGTCCCCCGTCGATCCGGCTGACGTGCAGGTCGAGGGTGCCGTCGGGGCGGGGGGCGTTGCCGATGGAGTACGTGCGCCAGGTCGCCGGGACGCGCGCGCTGCTCACGCTCGTGTACTGGCCGGGGAGATGGGGGAAGGGGGCGTGCGGCCTCAGGGTCAGGACGCCGATGTCCTGCCCGTACGTGAGGTGGCGTACGACCTCGGCGTCCCACCACGGCGGATCCTGGCTCGTGTCGGCGCCGGTCGTCATCGCGTCGGCGACCACCTGGTACGCCTCGGTCCAGGCCTTCTCCACCCGGGGGGTCCAGGCCTCTCCGGAGGTCTCGGCGAGCGCGGCGAGGAGGCTGGAGCCCACGGCCGCGTAGTGCTCGGGACCGACCTGGAACTTGCGGTGGTCGCGCCCCAGGTCGCGGAGGTAGGGGACGAGGGTCTCGTCGTCGAGGTGGGCGACCACGTGGGTGAGCGCCGCGAAGAGCCGGTCCCGCTGCCGCTCCATGTCCTCGAAGGAGGCCGGGAAGAGGTCCCGGACCGCGGGGTGGTGCCAGAAGAGGTGGGCGTAGAAGAACTTGACCGCGTGCTCGGCCCGTCTCTCCACCACCGCGAAACTGCTTTTCAAGATCCTTACATCCACAGAACCGAAAGTAGGAGTGTCGTGGAAGGTGAGGTCAAGCGATGGCCGATCTACGGACAGCCGCGACGAACCAGTCATATGGGATGACGGGCCGGCGCCGGGATACGGTCATCAGGTGCACGAGCAGAATCCCGCAGCCCCCGCCGACCCCCCTGCCACCGAGGGTCCGACCCTCTTCGACTGGGAGTTCGCGACCGATCCGTACCCGGCCTACGCCTGGCTGCGCGAGCACTCCCCGGTGCACCGCACCACGCTCCCCAGCGGGGTCGAGGCCTGGCTGGTGACCCGGTACGCCGACGCCCGCCAGGCCCTCGCCGACCAGCGGCTCAGCAAGAATCCGGCGCACCACGCGGAGCCCGCGCACGCCAAGGGCAAGACCGGGATCCCGGGCGAGCGCAAAGCCGAGCTGATGACGCATCTGCTCAACATCGACCCGCCGGACCACACCCGGCTGCGGCGGCTGGTGTCGAAGGCGTTCACCCCGCGCCGGGTCGCCGAGTTCACCCCGAGGGTGCAGGCGCTCACGGATCACCTCATCGACCAGTTCTGCGAGAAGGGGACCGCGGACCTCATCCACGAGTTCGCCTTCCCGCTCCCCATCTATGCCATCTGCGAGATGCTCGGAGTACCGCGCGAGGACCAGGACGACTTCCGCGACTGGGCCGGCATGATGATCCGGCACGGCGGAGGCCCGCGCGGCGGGGTCGCCCGGTCGGTCAAGCAGATGCGCACCTATCTCGGCGAGCTCATCCACCGCAAAAGGGACGATCTGGGCGACGACCTGATCTCCGACCTGATCCGGGCGAGCGACCACGGCGACCACCTGACGGAGGGCGAGGCCACCGCCATGGCCTTCATCCTGCTCTTCGCCGGCTTCGAGACGACCGTGAACCTCATCGGCAACGGCGTCCACGCCCTCTTCATGAACCCCGGCCAGCGCGAGCGGCTCCAGCTCTCCCTCGCCGCCGGCGAGAGCGGTCTGCTGGCCACCGGAGTCGAGGAACTGCTGCGCTACGACGGCCCCGTGGAGCTGGCGACCTGGCGGTTCGCCACCGAGCCGCTGACCCTCGGCGGCCGGCGGATCGGGGTCGGCGATCCGGTCCTGGTCGTCCTCGCGGCCGCAGACCGGGACCCCGAGCGGTTCGCCGATCCGGACACCCTCGATCTCTCCAGGACCGACAACCAGCACCTCGGGTACGGGCACGGCATCCACTACTGCCTGGGCGCCCCGCTCGCGCGACTTGAGGGGCAGACGGCGCTCGCGACTTTGCTGACGCGGCTGCCCGATCTGGAACTGGCCGTTCCACCCGAAGACCTGCGCTGGCGTGGTGGTTTGATCATGCGTGGGCTGCGCACCCTACCCGTCCGCTTCACAGCTCCAAACATTTGAGGGCCGCCTGATTCGGGGTCAGTTTCCCGCAGAACTTGTGACAATCGTTCGAAGGCCGCTAGGTTCTGCCGTTACCCCGCTGTTATGCGAAAGGTGCACCCTCATGCGTTCCGGGAACGGCCGCCACAGACGACCCCGCCAGGTCCCCGCGCTGGTAGTAACAGCCGGAGTCACTGGCTCCGCGCTGGCCCTGCCGCTGCTAGCCGCCACCAGTGCCACCGCTGCCGACACCTCCACTTGGGACAAGGTCGCCGAGTGCGAGAGCGGCGGCTCCTGGAGTGCGAACTCCGGCAGCGGCGCGTACGGCGGGCTCCAGTTCACCCAGGAGCAGTGGCAGAGCGCCGGCGGTCTCGACTTCGCCGAGCGGCCCGACCTCGCGAGCCGGTCCCAGCAGATCGCCGTGGCCGAGCGGGTGCTGGCCTCGCAGGGGCCGCAGGCGTGGCCGCTGTGCGCGGCCTCGGCCGGGCTGGACCGGCAGGGCCCCGCCGCGGAGGTGGACCCCGGTCTGCCCGGCGGATCCGGCACGGTCGGCCCCACCCCGTCCCGCCCGGACGACACGGTGCCGACCACCGGGGGCGGCCATCCGGCCACGGACTTCGGGGCTCCGACCCCGCCGGCCCCGAGCCCGTCCGACAGCCCGCTCCTGATCCCGGACGCACCGTCCGTCGGACTGCCCGTCATGCCCGCGCCGGACGTGCCGACGACGCCTCCCGCCGACCCGACCCTTCCGGGGCTCCCGGGCGATCCGACCACGCCTCCGGTGACCCCGGGCGGTCCGACGGCCCCCGCCCTCCCGGGGGACCCGACCGCGCCCACCACCCCGCCCACCACCCCGGGGCTGCTCCCGGTCGACCCGGCGGCCCCCGTGGCCCCGGAAGCCACTGTCGGCGAGGGCAGCGGCAAGCACCGCGGTGCGCCCGCCGCCGAGGTTCCCGTGGCGTCTGACGCCGCGTCGAGCTCCACGTACACGGTCCAGGTGGGCGACAGCCTGGCCGCCATCGCGGATGCCAAGGGGGTCGAGGGCGGCTGGAGCGGCCTCTACCAGGCCAACGAGCAGGTCATCGGCGAGGACGCCGATCTGATCAAGCCCGGCCAGAACCTGGATCTAACCCCGTAATAAGGACACTTCATTCATCCGGAAAGAGTTGAATGTCGGGTTTCTGCAAGTGAGACATGCATCTCTTCCGGTCAACTGGCGTGTCCCGTCCCGGGGCTTCCGCAAACCCCGTCCTCACCTGCGCAAACACCCCTGCGGGGAGCGCAAGTAGGAGCCGTTTCTCCCCGATGTCCCTCGTTGAACATCGGGGAGAGACCTGTCTACCTTCTGAATCGCTCGCCACCGCGAGCTCCTTCGACCGCATCGCCGAATCCTGCCGGCGGACGGGGGGAACAGTCGTCGCGTCAAGCGCCGAAGGCAGGAGCGGGGGAACCAAGGTAGGTGCCGGGAGCGGCCGTTGAGAGACGGTCACGCCACCGGCTGGGGGTTAAGACGTGCGCTAGGTCGCACGGCCGGGCAACTCACTCGCCCGAACCCGACAGCTCACCTCGTAGGCGTCGGTGAGGAGAATCTCCATGCTGCTTTCCGGCAAGGGCAAGCACCGCCGCGGTTCCAAGGCCGTCCGCATCGTCACGCTCGCCGGTGTCGCCGGTGTCGCCGTCGCCGCCCCCCTGATGGCCGCGGGCACCGCCAGCGCCGCCACCGCTTCCGAGTGGGACAAGGTCGCGCAGTGCGAGTCCGGTGGCAACTGGGCCATCAACACGGGCAACGGCTACTACGGCGGCCTGCAGTTCTCGTCCTCCACCTGGGCCGCCTTCGGTGGCAAGTCGTACGCCGCGCAGGCCAACCAGGCCTCGAAGTCCCAGCAGATAGCCATCGCGGAGAAGGTCCTCAAGGGCCAGGGCAAGGGCGCCTGGCCGCACTGCGGCAAGGGCCTGTCCAACTCCTCGTACACCGGCGGCGGCTCCTCCGAGGCCCCGGCGTCGACCAAGCCGAAGGCCGACACGAAGAAGACCGAGCAGAAGGCCGCGCCGAAGAAGGAAACCAAGCGCGCCGAGGCTCCGACCACCCGCTCCGAGCGCACCGAGGCCCCGGCCGCGCCGAAGACCGGCAACGGCTCGTACGAGGTCAAGCCCGGCGACACCCTGGGCACCATCGCCGAGGCCAACGGCGTCCAGGGCGGCTGGGAGAAGCTCTTCGAGCTGAACAAGGACATCGTCTCGGACGCCGACCTGATCTTCCCGGGTCAGAAGCTGAAGCTCAGCTGAACACTGCGGCCGTAGCCGCAGGAGCACGTACGTCCCCACCGCCCGGCGCGTCTCCCCCACGCGCCGGGCGGCGGCGTTCGTGCCGGTCAGAAGCGCGATCATGCGCGGTGATCACGAGGCTATGTCCCGGAAGAGGGGTATTCGGTCCCTTTTTCGTCCCAGGGGCCGGGCGGTCGGCCGGTCGAGCCCCCCGGGCCGGTTAGGCTCTAGTCGGCAAGGCCATCCCACGGCCTGACGCCATCGCACACTCAGCGTCACATCCCAGAAGGAGATGCTCGTGCCGTCCATCGACGTCGTCGTAGCCCGGGAAATCCTGGACTCCCGAGGCAACCCCACGGTCGAGGTCGAGGTGGGCCTCGACGATGGCAGCACCGGCCGTGCTGCAGTTCCGTCCGGCGCCTCCACCGGTGCATTCGAGGCCATCGAGCTCCGTGACGGTGACCCCAACCGTTACATGGGCAAGGGTGTCGAGAAGGCCGTCCTCGCCGTCATCGAGCAGATCGGCCCGGAGCTCGTCGGCTACGACGCCACCGAGCAGCGGCTGATCGACCAGGCCATGTTCGACCTGGACGCCACCGACAACAAGGGCTCCCTCGGCGCCAACGCCATCCTCGGCGTCTCCCTCGCCGTCGCGCACGCCGCGTCCGAGGCCTCGGACCTCCCGCTCTTCCGCTACCTCGGCGGCCCGAACGCGCACCTGCTGCCCGTTCCGATGATGAACATCCTCAACGGTGGGTCGCACGCCGACTCCAACGTGGACATCCAGGAGTTCATGATCGCCCCGATCGGCGCGGAGTCCTTCTCCGAGGCGCTGCGCTGGGGTGCCGAGGTCTACCACACCCTCAAGAAGGTCCTGCACACCAAGGGCCTCTCCACCGGTCTCGGTGACGAGGGCGGCTTCGCCCCGAACCTGGAGTCCAACCGCGCCGCGCTCGACCTCATCGTCGAGGCCATCAAGCAGGCCGGCTACACCCCGGGCAAGGACATCGCGCTCGCGCTCGACGTCGCCGCGTCCGAGTTCTACAAGGACGGCAAGTACGAGTTCGAGGGCCAGTCCCGCTCGGCCGCCGAGATGACCGAGTACTACGCCGAGCTCGTCGAGGCGTACCCGCTGGTCTCCATCGAGGACCCGCTGTTCGAGGACGACTGGGCCGGCTGGAAGACCGTCACCGACCGCCTCGGCTCCAAGGTCCAGATCGTCGGCGACGACCTCTTCGTCACCAACCCGGAGCGCCTGGCCCGCGGTATCGAGGAGGGCTCCGCGAACGCCCTGCTCGTGAAGGTGAACCAGATCGGCTCGCTGACCGAGACCCTGGACGCCGTCGAGATGGCCCAGCGCAACGGCTTCAAGTGCATGATGTCGCACCGCTCCGGCGAGACCGAGGACGTCACCATCGCCGACCTCGCCGTCGCCGTGAACTGCGGTCAGATCAAGACCGGCGCCCCGGCCCGCTCGGACCGCGTCGCCAAGTACAACCAGCTGCTGCGCATCGAGGAGATCCTCGACGACGCCGCGGTGTACGCCGGCCGCAGCGCCTTCCCGCGCTTCAAGGGCTAATCACGGCATCGAGGTCCAGCCTCCGTACGTCCCCGCACTCGGTCCCGTACCGTGTGCGGGGACGTAGTGCGTAGTGCGTACAGGGGAGGCGGATCAATGGCCGGGAACCGGGATCGGTTCTCCACCTTCTCCACCGCGACCAGGCTCAAGCAGCTCGGCGAGCGGACCGCCGCCCACGTCTACCGCTCGCAGTCGCGCCGCCAGGTGCGCCGCAGCCGGCTGACCGGTCGGGCCGCGCTGCTGGTCCTCGTCCTCTGTACCCTGGTCGTCGCCCTCGCGTATCCGATGCGCCAGTACGTCTCCCAGCGCTCGGAGATCGCGGAGCAACAGCGGGCCGCCGAGACCGCGCGGGACCGCCTGGAGCGGCTGCGCGACGAGAAGGCCCGCTGGCAGGACGACGCCTACGCGGAGCAGCAGGCGCGCAAGCACCTGCACTTCCTGCGCCCGGGGGAGATCGGCTACATCATGAGCGACCCCGCGGCGCAGCCCCCCGAGCCGCACCGGACCGGCCAGGCCGGCTCCGACCGCCCCTGGTACTCCAACGTCTGGGACGGCGTCGACAAGGCAGACCGCCCCGGCGACTGAACCAGTACCACCCATCCACGAGAACGAAGAGACTTCCTCCAGGCATGCAGACGCCCCCGCCCCAGACCGACCGGACCGAGCCGACCGACGCGGACATCAAGGCGTTCGAGCAGCAGCTCGGCCGCCCGCCGCGCGGGCTGCGCGCCATCGCGCACCGCTGCCCCTGCGGGCAGCCGGACGTGGTGGAGACCGCCCCGCGGCTCCCCGACGGCACGCCCTTCCCGACGCTGTACTACCTGACGTGCCCGCGCGCGGCCTCCGCGATCGGCACGCTGGAGGCCAACGGCGTGATGAAGGAGATGCAGGCCCGGCTCGCCGAGGACCCGGAGCTCGCCGCCGCCTACCAGGCCGCGCACGAGGACTACATCCGGCGCCGCGACGCCATCGAGGTGCTCCAGGGCTTCCCGAGCGCCGGCGGGATGCCGGACCGGGTGAAGTGCCTGCACGTGCTGGTCGGCCACTCACTGGCCGCCGGCCCCGGCGTCAACCCGTTCGGCGACGAGGCGCTGGCGATGCTGCCGGAGTGGTGGGCCAAGGGCCCCTGCGTCACCCCGTGCGGCGAGAAGCCGGCCGACAAGAACGACACGAGCGACACGAACGACACGGACGACAAGGAGCAGGGCGCGTGACCAGGGTCGCCGGCATCGACTGCGGTACGAACTCCATCCGCCTCCTCGTGGCCGACTGCGACCCTGCCACCGGCGAGCTGACCGAGCTGGACCGGCGGATGACCATCGTCCGGCTCGGCCAGGGCGTGGACAAGACGGGGCGCCTCGCCCCGGAGGCGCTGGAGCGCACCTTCGCCGCCTGCCGCGAATACGCGGAGGTCATCAAGGAACTCGGCGCGGAGCGGGTGCGCTTCGTGGCGACCTCCGCCTCCCGGGACGCCGAGAACCGGGAGGACTTCGTCCACGGCGTCCTGGACATCCTCGGCGTCGAGCCCGAGGTGATCTCCGGCGATCAGGAGGCCGAATTCTCCTTCACCGGCGCCACCAAGGAGCTGACCGCCCACGAGCACCTGGAACGGCCGTTCCTGGTGGTGGACATCGGCGGCGGCTCGACCGAGTTCGTGGTCGGCGAGGAGCACGTACGCGCCGCCCGCTCCGTGGACGTGGGCTGCGTCCGGATGACCGAGCGCCACCTGGTGGTGGACGGGGTCGTCACCGACCCGCCGACCCCGGCGCAGATCGCCGCCATACGGGCCGACGTCGAGGCGGCGCTGGACCTGGCCGCCGAGAGCGTCCCGCTGGCCGAGGCACGCACCCTGGTGGGCCTGGCCGGCTCGGTGACCACGGTCGCCGGAATCGTGCTCGGCCTGCCGGAGTACATCTCCTCGGAGATCCACCACTCCCGGATCTCCTACGAGCAGGTCCGCGAGACCTGCGAGCGGATGCTGACGACGACGCACGCCGAGCGCGCGGCGATCCCCGTGATGCACCCGGGCCGGGTGGACGTGATCGGCGCCGGTGTGCTGGTGCTGCTGGCCGTCATGGAGCGGATCGGCGCCTCGGAGGTCATCGTCTCGGAGCACGACATCCTCGACGGAATCGCCTGGTCCATCGCCTGAACGGCGGTGAAACGAAGGCGATGAGGGGCCTGGAGGCCCCTGATCCACATCAACTTCGTGAAGTTCTTCACAAGGAAAAGGGGTCTGTGAGGTCTGCGGAAGGGTTCTTCGGACCCTTCCGAGGCCCCGCGGGCCCCTTTCTTCGTGCCTTCGTGCGATCGGCGGACGCGACTGGTTCCGTATCAGAGGTATGGACGAACCCCTGTGGTCCAGTCCGCTTGAGACCCTGGAGGCCAGTTCAGGACGGGTGAACAACGACTCCCGTTACACCCTGGTTCCCGTTGCGCGCCATGACGTCCGTCACGTGGGCGGCGGAGTGTAGCAGAGGGTCTCCGACTCCTTGTGAAGGGGCTCACGAGCGACACCCCTTTGGGTGCTGGATACTCGTTCCATGAGCACCACGGAGCGTCCCAGGATCCTCGTTGTAGGAGGTGGGTACGTAGGCCTGTACGCAGCCAAGCGCATCATGAAGAAGATGCGTTACGGCGAGGCGACCGTCACGGTCGTCGACCCGCGCTCGTACATGACCTACCAGCCCTTCCTCCCTGAAGTGGCCGCAGGCAGCATCTCGCCTCGGCACGTCGTCGTCCCGCTGCGACGCGTGCTGCCCAAGGCAGAGGTTCTCACCGGCCGGGTCACCAGCATCGACCAGGACCGCAAGGTCGCCGTCGTCACGCCACTCGTCGGCGAGGCGTACGAGCTGCCCTTCGACTACCTGGTGATCGCGCTCGGCGCCATCTCCCGCACCTTCCCGATCCCCGGTCTCGCAGAGCAGGGCATCGGCATGAAGGGCGTCGAGGAGGGCATCGGCCTGCGCAACCACGTCCTCGAGCAGCTCGACAAGGCCGAGTCCACGACGGACGAGAACGTCCGCCGCAAGGCCCTCACCTTCGTCTTCGTCGGCGGCGGCTTCGCCGGCGCGGAGACCATCGGCGAGGTCGAGGACATGGCCCGCGACGCCGCGAAGTACTACACCACGATCAAGCGCGAGGACATGCGCTTCATCCTGGTCGACGCGGCGGACAAGATCCTTCCCGAGGTCGGGCCCAAGCTCGGCACCTGGGGCAAGGAGCACCTCGAGTCGCGCGGCATCGAGATCTACCTCAACACCTCCATGGACTCCTGCGTGGACGGCCACGTGGTGCTGAAGAACGGCCTCGAGGTCGACTCCAGCACGATCGTGTGGACCGCCGGCGTGAAGCCCAACCCGGTGCTGGCCCGCTACGGCCTGCCGCTGGGCCCGCGCGGCCACGTCGACGCCGAGCCGACCCTCCAGGTCAAGGGCACCGACTACATCTGGACCGCGGGCGACAACGCCCAGGTTCCGGACGTCGCCGCCCGCAAGGCCGGCGTCGAGAACGCCTGGTGCCCGCCGAACGCCCAGCACGCGCTGCGCCAGGCCAAGGTCCTCGGCGACAACGTCATCTCGGGCATGCGGGGCTTCCCGCAGGCCGAGTACGCGCACTCCAACAAGGGTGCGGTGGCGGGCCTCGGCCTCCACAAGGGCGTCGCGATGATCGTCATGGGCAAGATGAAGATCAAGCTCAAGGGCCGGCTCGCCTGGTACATGCACCGTGGCTACCACGGCATGGCCATGCCGACCTGGAACCGCAAGATCCGCGTCTTCGCCGACTGGACCCTCGGCATGTTCCTGAAGCGCGAGGTCGTCTCCCTTGGTGCGCTGGAGACCCCGCGCGAGGAGTTCTACGAGGCCGCCAAGCCGGCGCCGGCCCCGGCCGCCGCCGCTGCCCCGGCCGAGAAGGCCAAGGCGTCCTGACCCGGCGCCGCCGGTGAGGCCCTGAGCACGACCGCACGGCCTGCACGACCCGCACGACCTGTACGCCCCGAAGGGGCCGCCCGCCATCCGTGGTGCGGGCGGCCCCTTCGGCGTACCCGGTGCCCGGGATGGGTAGAGGGAGGGGTCGGAGCTTTTGTGGAGGTGCGCCATGACGGACGCCGCGCCGCGGCTGGCCGCTGTTGCCGAGACACTGCTGGGTGCCCCGCTGCCGGTGCGCGTCCGGGCCTGGGACGACAGCGAGGCGGGGCCGCCCACCGGCCCCGTGGTCGTGATCCGTGACCGCCGTGCCCTGCGGCGGATGCTGTGGAAACCGGGGGAGCTGGGCCTGGCCCGCGCGTGGGTGGCGGGAGAACTGACCGTCGAGGGCGATCTGTTCGACCTGCTGGAGCGCGTGGCGGGCCTCCTGTGGGAACGGGAGCACGACCTGCCGGCCGCCGCTCCCGCCCGGCCACCGGGTCGCCGGCCCGGGCCGCTCGCGGCCCTGAAGGCCGGCGCGCGCCGGCCCCGGCTGCCCGGAGGACTGCCCACCCTCCCGGGGGCGAAGTGGCGCGACCCCGGACACCGGGCCGCCGTACGCGAGCTGATCGCGCTCGCCGGACCGCTGCCGCCGCCCCCGCCCCCCGCCGAGGAGGCGGCCCGGCGGGGCGGGCCCCGGCACAGCAAGGGGCGCGACCGCCAGGCCGTCAGCCACCACTACGACGTCGGCAACGAGTTCTACGGCCACGTGCTCGGTCCCTCGATGGTGTACTCCTGCGCCTACTGGAGCCCCGGCTCCACCCTGGAGCAGGCCCAGCACGACAAGCTCGACCTGGTCTGCCGCAAGCTCGCCCTGCGGCCCGGCGACCGCCTCCTCGACGTCGGGTGCGGCTGGGGCTCCATGGCGCTGCACGCCGCCCGCGAGTACGGCGTCCAGGTCACCGGCATCACGCTCTCGCGCGAGCAGGCCGCGTACGCCCGTAAACGGGTGGCCGAGGAGGGCCTGGCCGACCGGGTCGACATCCGCGTCCAGGACTACCGGGACGTCAAGGACGGCCCGTACGACGCCATTTCGTCCATCGGGATGGCCGAACACGTCGGGGCCGACCGCTACCGCGACTACGCCCGCACCCTGCACGCCCTGCTGCGCCCCGCCGGCCGGCTGCTGAACCACCAGATCGCCCGCCCCCCGGAGCCCGACGAAGAGGCCTACCGGATCGACGAGTTCATCGACGCCTACGTCTTCCCCGACGGCGAGCTCTCCCCGCTCGGCAGCACCGTCGGCGAACTGGAGCGGGCCGGCTTCGAGGTCCGCGACGTGGAGGCGCTGCGCGAGCACTACGGGCTGACCCTGCGCGCCTGGGTGGCGCGGCTGGAGGAGCACTGGGCCGAGGCGGTACGGCTGACCTCGCCCGGCCGGGCCCGGGTCTGGCGGCTCTACATGGCGGCCTGCGCGCTCGGTTTCGAGCGGGGCCGGCTCGGGGTCAACCAGGTGCTCGCGGTGAAGGCCACGGCAGCCGGCGACTCGGGCCTGCCACTGCGGCTGCGCACCTGGGGCGTGTGAGCCCCGTACGACGACGGGACGACGGGAAGGGCCCCGGGGCGTGTGCCCCGGGGCCCTTCCGTGTCCGTGTCCGTGTTCCGTTCCGTGTCCGTGTGTCCGAACGGCCGTGCTACTCCGTCTTGATGGCCGTCAGCATGTTGAGGCGGGCGGCGCTGCGGGCCGGCCACATGGCGGCCAGGACACCGACCACGGCGGCCAGTAGGAGGAAGATGCCGATCCGGTCGTAGGGAAGGACCAGCTCGTAGTTCGGGACCGACTTCGACAGCGTGGTGCCGACCGCCCAGGCGAGGAAGACACCGATGGCGACGCCGAGGACCGCGCCGAAGAGCGAGATCACCACGGCCTCCAGGCGGATCATGTTCTTGACCCGGCTCCGGTCGAGGCCGATCGCCCGCAGCATGCCGATCTCCTGGGTCCGCTCGAAGACGGACATCGCCAGGGTGTTGACGACGCCGAGCACCGAGATGATCAGCGCCATGCCGAGCAGGCCGTACATGATGTTGAGCATCGTGTTGATCATGCCGCCCATCTCGTTGCGCATGTCCTGCTGGGTGGCGACGGTGATGGCCGGGTTCTTGCCCAGGGCGTCGACGACCTTCTGCTGGCCGGCCGCGGAGGAGCCGCCGTCGACGTTGACGTACACCTCGCGGACGTAGCTCTCCTCGCTGTGCTCGCTGAGGATCTTGTTGTCGATGACGTACGGGGAGAGCAGGCCCTCCATGTCCTCGTAGACCGCGCCGACCTTCAGCGTGCCCTTCTGGCCGTCGTCGTACTGGACCTGGAGCGTGGAGCCGACGGTGAGGTTCTGCTTCTTCGCCGTCTTCTCGGCGACCGCCAGCTCGCCCTTGCCGAGGCTGTCCAGCGAACCGCTGATGACCTCGACGTTGAGCAGCTGACCGATGGTGGCCGGGCTGACGCCGGAGACCGACCGGAAGTCCTCGCCGACCATGAAGTAGCCCGCCGCCTGCGGGGACACCGCCTTGATGCCGGGGGTCCGGGTCAGGGTCTCGGCGACCGACTTGTCCAGGCTGCCCATGTCGTCGGACATGGAGACCTTGTAGTCCGCCTTGAGCTTGTCGGTGCTCATGCGGTCGACGACCTTGCCCATGGTGATGCCGAGCACCGACAGGGTGGTGACCAGGGTCAAGCCGATCGCCAGGGAGGCGGCGGTGACGGCGGTGCGGCGCGGGTTGCGGACGGCGTTCTGGGCGGCCAGCTTGCCGGGGACCCCGAACACCTTCTGCAGCAGGGGGCGGACGGCCGCGATGACCGGCTTGGAGAGCAGCGGCAGCAGCACGATCATGCCGATGAGCATGAAGAACGCGCCCGCGCCGATGACCATGCGGCCGTCGCCCTTGCCCATGGAGACGCCGAGCAGGACCAGGCCGACGGCGAGGACGCCGATGACCGAGCCGATCACGTTGCGCAGCACCAGGGACTTCGCGCTGGCCGGCAGGTGGGCGCTGCCCATGGCGGCGACCGGGGCGATCCGGCCGGTGCGCCAGGCGGGCAGCACCGCGGCGAGCGTGGTGACCAGGACGCCGATGACCAGCGCCGCGACGACGGTGGTCGGGGCGATCACGAGGGCGCCGCCCGGGAGCTTGGCGCCGAGGGACCCGATCAGGGAGCGGATGGCGACCGCCAGGCCGACTCCGCCGAGCAGGCCGAGGAGGGCGGAGACGGTGCCGACGACCAGGGCCTCGGCGAGCACCGAGCGCATGACCTGACCGCGGTTGGCGCCGACGGCGCGCAGCAGGGCCAGCTCCTTGGTGCGCTGGGTGACCAACATGGTGAAGGTGTTGTAGATGAGGAAGACGCCGACGAAGAGCGAGATGCCGGCGAAGACGAGCAGCATGGTGCTCAGCTCGCCCAGACCCTTCTCGATGTCCTTGGCCTGCTCCTTGGCGAGGGCCGCGCCGGTCTGCGCCTTGGTGTTCTCGCCGAGCAGCGGCTTGATCTCGGCGAGCAGCTGGTCGGCGGAGGCGCCGCCCTTGGCGGCGACCGACAGCTCCTGGAAGTAGCCGGGCTTGAGGTAGAGCTCCTGGGCGACCTGGGTGTCGAAGAGGACCAGGCTGCCGCCGGCCTGGACGGCGCCGTCCTCGGTGGTGAAGACACCGGCGAGGGCGTATTCCTTGACGGGGCCGTTGGTGGCGACGCGGACCTTGTCGCCGACCATGTACGAGCCCGCGTCCGCGGTCGCCTTGTCGAGGGCGATCTCCCCCGCCCTGGCCGGGCCGGAGCCCTGGACGAAGGCGTAGCGCGGGTCCTTGCCGTCCTTGACGGGCGTGTAGTTGGAGCCCTTGTTGGACCAGCCGGAGCCGATCAGCTTGCCGTTCTCGTCGCCCACGCCGGCGAAGCCGGAGACGCGGCCGGAGACGGAGCCGACGCCGCCCAGGGCCTTGACCTTGTCGAGGGTCTGCTGGCTGATGCCCGGCTCGCCCTGCTTGCGGCCGTCGTCGTCGCGGCTCTGGCCGTACGAGGTCACGGAGACGGCCACGCCGTCGTAGCTCTTGGCGGACTGGCTGGAGAGGGACTTCTCGAGGGTGTCGGTGAAGACGAGGGTGCCGGAGACGAAGGCGACGCCGAGGGTGACGGCGAGCACCGTCATCAGCAGCCTGGCCTTGTGCGCGAGCACGTTGCGCAGGGCGGTACGGAACATGGGGGTCTCTAGTCCTGGGGCTGGAAGTCTGGAGGAGGGCTGGGAGGTGTCCGCCGGACACCCCCTCGGGGGAGACCCCCGGGTCAGCTGGTACGGCCCTTGGCGTCGAAGGCCTTCATGCGGTCGAGCACGTCGTCGGCGGTGGGGCTCGGCATGTCGTCGACGATCCGGCCGTCGGCGAGGAAGATGACACGGTCGGCGTAGGAGGCGGCGACCGGGTCGTGGGTGACCATCACGACGGTCTGGCCGAGCTCGCGCACCGAGTTGCGCAGGAAGCCGAGGACCTCGGCGCCGGAGCGGGAGTCGAGGTTTCCGGTGGGCTCGTCGCCGAAGATGATCTCGGGGCGAGAGGCCAGGGCGCGGGCCACGGCCACGCGCTGCTGCTGGCCGCCGGAGAGCTGGGTGGGGCGGTGCCCGAGGCGGTCGGAGAGGCCGACCATGCCGATCACGTCGTCCAGCCACTGCTTGTCGGGCTTGCGGCCGGCGATGTCCATCGGGAGCGTGATGTTCTCCAGGGCCGTCAGCGTCGGCAGCAGGTTGAAGGCCTGGAAGATGAAGCCGATCTTGTCCCGGCGCAGCTGGGTGAGCTGCTTGTCCTTCAGGGTGCCCAGCTCGGTGTCGCCGATGCGCACGGAGCCGGCGGAGAAGGTGTCCAGACCGGCGACGCAGTGCATCAGGGTGGACTTGCCGGAGCCCGAGGGGCCCATGATCGCGGTGAACTGTCCCTGGGCGAAGTCCACGGAAACGTTGTCCAGGGCGACCACCTGGGTCTCGCCCTGGCCGTACACCTTGGAGAGGCCGGTGGCGCGGGCGGCCACGGCCTGGACGGTGTGCGGGGCGTAGTTCATGGTGGTCACGGGACGGCTCCTCGGTCTGCGGTGCGGGGACGTTTCCATCCTCGCCGCGGGTACCCCTGCTCCGGATCAGCCGCCGAGCTTGTTCACCGGCCCACTGGAGTCTGACGGCGGGGGCGTGCGCCTCCTCCTCTGGTATGACAGGAGCCCTGATCGACGGGCGGTGGCCCGGGGTGGCGGGAGGGTGGCGCGAGGGGTGGCGCGGGCCATCGAAATCCCGTCATTCCCGTACAGGTGGTGATCGGCGCCCAGAACGGGCCGACCGTGCGTTCTGGGGCCTGACGGACCCTCAAGCGCCAATAAAATCAGACAACATCGGATTGACGTCCGGTTGGCGGCGAGGGTGTTCCGGATAGGCTCGGCGCAGCGTTCAAGGCTTTTTCCACGGGGGCCGCCACGCCCTGCCCGGATGGTGGAATGCAGACACGGCGAGCTTAAACCTCGCTGGCCTTCGGGCCGTGCCGGTTCAAGTCCGGCTCCGGGCACTCCGCAGGTCTCGCGAGGCTCGCCCCTTTATCCCCTGCGCTTCGCCATGCCTTCTCCTAAGATCCTCCTCCAGCAGTAGGGTGCTTTCTTTGCGAGCGCATTACTCTTGATGCAAGGCCGCGCTCGGTGGCCACGGAGGAGTGAGATGAGGAGCAGTAACCCGGTCTTCTCGCGACGGGGGTTCAGCCGCGACAACGGTGGCTACGCGGGCTTTGACGCGCAGCAGCACCAGCAGGCCGGGACCAACCCGTACGCGACGAACCCGTATGCGACCGACCCGGCCACGGGCATGCCGCAGGCACCGGCGCGCGCCAACGCGATGACCATCGACGACGTCGTGAGCCGTACGGCCATGACGCTCGGCACGCTCATCGTGACGGCAACCCTTTCCTGGGTGCTGCTGCCGGTCGACCCGGCCAACCTCGGCAAGTCGTACGGCATCGCCATCGGCGCGGCCATCGTCGGGTTCGTCCTGGCGATGATCCAGTCCTTCAAGCGCAAGGCCTCCCCGGCCCTGATCCTGGCCTACGCGGCGCTCCAGGGTGTCTTCCTCGGGGTCATCAGCGCGGCCACCAGCACCTACCTTGGCCCCGGCGTGGTCATCCAGGCCGTGATGGGCACGATGTGCGTCTTCGCCGCCGTGCTCCTCTCGTACAAGATGGGCTGGATCCGCGTCAACCGCCGCTTCTACGGCTTCGTGATGGCCGCGGCCCTGGGCTTCATCCTGCTCATGGTCGCGAACTTGCTGTTCTCGGTCTTCGGCGGCGGTGACGGCCTCGGCTTCCGCAGCGGCGGCCTCGGCCTGCTGTTCGGTGCCATCGGTGTCATCCTCGGCGCCTGCTTCCTCGCCCTGGACTTCAAGCAGGTCGAGGACGGCTTGGCGTACGGCGCCCCGCGCGAGGAGGCCTGGCTGGCGGCCTTCGGTCTCACCATGACCCTGGTCTGGATCTACATCGAGATGCTGCGCATCTTCCAGATCCTCTCGGGCGACGACTAGCAGGACCCGCAGGGCCGGCATGCGTCCGGTCTGCCTGCGCACAGCAGCACGGGGAAGGCCCCGCGAGCACACAGCTCGCGGGGCCTTCCCGCGTCTAGGGGTACGGGATCGGGGGAGGGGGGCTAGGGGGCTCAGCCGAACCGGCGCGCGGCTCTGCGCAGGTCGTACTCGTGGATGATCGCCTTGGCCTGGCCGTACGACAGCTCGTGCGCGCCGCGCAGCCAGCTGACCTTCTCCTCGAACCGGACGAGTGAGGGGCCGTCGTCGACGGTGCGGAGCCAGTCGGAGAGCTCACGACCGGTGGTCAGGGGGATTCTGTCGATCATGTTGCGGTGTGTCTGCTCGGAGAACTCTACGGACATGGGCGCCTCCGGAGGTATCGCCGTGCTGTTCTCTTCACGCCACCGTGCCGGAGAGTTCGCCCGTTGGCAATGGTGCCCGGGCGGCGCGTAGGGTCGGCCGGGTGCTCGATACTTCACCCCTGACCGCCGTCGTGGAACGTTTCGCCGACCGACTGCGGGCCGCGCCGCAGAGCCGCCTGCAGCAGGGAGCCGCCGCCGTGGCGCTGGAGCTGGCCCGAGAGCTCTCCGTACGGGCGCAGCGGCTCGAAGCCCCCGGGGAGAGCCCGCGGGAGGTGCCCGACGCGGGGATCTTCGTCGTCGGGGACCAGGTCGCGGTGGCCGGGCTGGACCTCGCCGAGGCGCTGCGCGCCCGGGCGGCGGCCCCGGACAGCGCGAAGGCCCCGTCCGAGATGCTGGACGAGGCCGTGCGGCTGGTGGAGCAGGCAGAGGTCAGAGCGATGCGATGACGCGGTCCGCGAGGATGTAGACGTTGCTGTCGGGGTCCTCGGTGTCACCGCAGGAGAAGGTCAGCGCGTAGGCGCCGGAGATGCCCGAGCCGCCCAGCAGGACCGGCGCGGTGCCCGAACGCAGGGCCTCGGCGAGGCGTTCCGCGGTCTCCCGGTGCCCGGGGGTCATGCACAGCGTCGTGCCGTCGGTGAAGACGTACACGTCGAGGGTGCCCAGCGGGCCGGGGCGGACGTCCGCGAGGGCCGTACGGGCCTCCGCGAGCTCCTCCAGGCGGCTGACGGTGCGCTCGTGGTCGGCGCCGGGGTGCGAGGCCTGGACCGGTACGAAGTCGGGGTGCGAGGGGTGGCGCCGGCGGGCGGCGGCCAGCTCGGCCGAATCATCGGGATAGCCGGGGAGCTCGTCGAGGGCTTCCTCGCCGAGCACGGGCTCCAGACCCACCATGTCGGCCTGCCGGGGCAGGAAGACGGGGCTGTCCTCGCCGAGCCCGGGCAGCCCGCCCAGCAGCGAGGGGGCGTCGGCGGCGTCGCGGGCCTCCTGCGCGGCCCAGAAGGCGCGCGCCTCGGCCAGCTCGCGCTCGCGCTCCTCGGCGAGGGCTTCGGCCACGGCGGCTCGTATCTCGGCGGCGGGGGACTCCACGGCGCTACGGGCGTGCGGGACGGTCGCACCGCGGGGGTGGACCGGCACCGCCAGCTCGCTGCGCAGGGCGGTGACCTGCTTGCGCAGACCGTGGACGGCGTGCAGCGCAGCAGCGCCCACGGCCGTGGCAGCGGCCGTGGTCAGCAGCAGGGCAAGAGACATGGCGCTCACTGACTAACTCCTGAGGTATTCGATCCCCCGACTTCCTACATCAGAGTGTCCCGACCTGGGAATGGCGTGCAGTGCATTACGTCACGAAATGGACAGGGCTTTCGTCACATACGTCCCCCCTGGACTCGCGTTGACCTGCATAAATGCAGATCCCCCAGGAGATAGGTCACATCCTGGGGGAGATTCGGTCACAGGTCGGCCGCGAAGGGATTGGATCCGGCGTCGGTACGCCGCAAGGGATCCGGCCGGATCCCTTGCGGCGACTGGTGTCCAATCTTGATCAGATCGGCTCGGTCAGCTCAGCCGTGCTTCCTCTTTGGTCGGGTTGAGCTTCGGCTCAGCTCAGCCGCTCGATGACCATGGCCATGCCCTGGCCGCCGCCCACGCACATCGTCTCGAGACCGAACTGCTTGTCGTGGAACTGGAGGCTGTTGATCAGCGTGCCGGTGATGCGGGCACCGGTCATCCCGAAGGGGTGACCCACGGCGATGGCCCCGCCGTTGACGTTCAGCTTCTCCAGCGGGATCTCCAGGTCCCGGTACGACGGGATGACCTGGGCCGCGAAGGCTTCGTTGATCTCGAAGAGGTCGATGTCGTCGACCGTCAGGCCGGCCCGCTTCAGCGCCTGCTTGGACGCCTCGACCGGGCCCAGGCCCATGATCTCGGGGGAGAGGCCGGTGACACCGGTGGACACGATCCGGGCCAGCGGGGTCAGACCCAGGTCGCGGGCCTTGGTGTCGCTCATGATGACCAGCGCCGCGGCGCCGTCGTTGAGCGGGCAGCAGTTGGCGGCCGTGACCAGGCCGTCGGGGCGGAAGACGGGCTTGAGGCCCTGCACGCCCTCCAGGGTCACTCCGGCGCGCGGGCCGTCGTCGGTGGCGACGACCGTGCCGTCCGGGGTGGTGACCGGGGTGATCTCGCGGGCCCAGAAGCCGTTCTTGATGGCCTCTTCGGCGAGGTTCTGCGACCGGACGCCGAACTCGTCCATGTCCTGGCGGGTCACGCCCTTGAGGCGGGCCAGGTTCTCGGCGGTCTGGCCCATCGCGATGTACGCGTCGGGGATCAGGCCGTCCTCGCGCGGGTCGTGCCAGGACGCGCCCTCGCTCTGGGCGACGGCGGCCGTGCGGGCCTCCGCGTCCGCGAAGAGCGGATTGTGCGTGTCCGGGAGGCCGTCGGAGGAGCCCTTCACGGACCGGGAGACCATCTCGACGCCCGCGGAGATGAAGACGTCGCCCTCGCCCGCCTTGATGGCGTGCAGGGCCATGCGGGAGGTCTGGAGCGAGGAGGAGCAGTAACGGGTGATGGTGGCGCCCGGCAGGAAGTCCATGCCCATCTGCACCGCCACGATGCGGGCCAGGTTGTGGCCCTGCTCGCCGCCCGGGAGGCCGCAGCCGAGCATCAGGTCGTCGATCTCGCGCGGGTCGAGCCCGGGGACCTTGGCGAGGGCGGCCTGGATGATCGTCGCGGTCAGGTCGTCCGGGCGGACGTCCTTGAGGGACCCCTTGAAGGCGCGCCCGATGGGGGAGCGGGCGGTGGAAACGATGACGGCTTCGGGCATCGGGACTCCAAGGGTGTGTTGCGGCTCTATCCGGGACCGGACCGCAAGCGAAGTTACCGCCCCGTACGGTCCAGGTCACCGGCCTCGCGGTGTGATGCCGGTCGCTCCCGCGGGGTGTGCGGTGCTGGGGGCTGGGCCCTGGCGTGCGGACCGGCGCGGCGCCGCTGCTGGGGCTCTGCCCCCGGACCCCGCGCCTCAATCGCCGGCGGGGCTCGAAAACGGGGCCTTGGCCGTCGGTCGGCCGGCCGGTGCCGCGCCGTTGCCGGGGCTCTGCCCCGGACCCCGCGCCTCAATCGCCGGCGGGGCTCACAGGTGGTGCCTCAATCGTCGGAGGGCTCGAAGGCGGGGCCGCAAAGGTCGGCGGGGCTCGAAAGTGGAGCGCCTCAATCGCCGGCGGGGCTGGAAAGCGGGGCCTCGGTTGTCGGGTGGGCCGGGTCCGAAGCCGGTACGCGCCGGCGGCGGCGGTGCTTGAGGAGGACCCACGGCCCGCGGACCGCCGTGACCTCGGTACCCGCCTCGCCCGCCGCGGCGGACGCCGCCTTCGCCACCGGGAGCATGTCCTCGTCCCGGGACACGTCCAGCCGGTCGGACTCCGGCCACAGCCCCAGCGCCGCGCACAGGGTCGGCAGCACGGCCATGGCGGCGGTCGCGTACCCCTCGGCCGACGGGTGGTAGGAGTCCGGGCCGAACATCTCGCGCGGGTTCGCGGCGAACTCCGGGCCCAGCAGGTCCCCCATGGAGACCGTACGGGCGCCCAGCGCGACCACCCCTATGGTCTGGGCGGCGGCCAGCTGGCGCGAGACCCGGCGCGCCATCCAGCGCAGCGGCTGGTACACCGGCTCGATCGTGCCCAGGTCCGGGCAGGTGCCCACGACGACCTCGGAGCCCGCCAGCCGCAGCCGGCGCACGGCCGAGGTCAGCAGCCGCACCGACTGGGTCGGCGGCATCCGTCGCGTCACGTCGTTCGCGCCGATCATGATCACGCACACGTCCGGGGCGGGCCGGCCGTCGTCCAGCAGCAAACCCACCTGCCGGTCCAGGTCGTCCGACATGGCCCCCGACAGGGCCACGTTGCGCAGCTCCACCGGCCGCTCGGCCACCGCCGCCAGCCCCGAGGCCAGCAGGGCCGCCGGAGTCTGCCGGGCCCGCCGCACACCGAGCCCCGCGGCCGTGGAATCACCCAGCATGGCCAGCCGCAGCGGGCCCGGGCTCTGCTCAGGGCCGCCGAACTCGCTCCCGTACAGCCCGTCCGCGCGCGGCGGATCCGGCAGCCCGGTCCCCACCGTCCGCTTGGCGAACTGCACCTCCGCCAGTACCAGTCCCACCGCGGCGGCCCCGACCAGTCCGAGTCCGCCCCCGCCGTACGCCGCCCCCGCCGCGATGCGGCGGGCTGTTCTCGCCCTGGACACCCTTCAGGCCACCTCCTCGGTCCTCATTGACCCCTACCTGCCCCGTACGCACGGTCGGCCAATCCCTTTCCGCATACTCTGGCCGTGCCTCCCGGAGAACCCGTGGAGTCCCCTCCTTGGAGAACATGGTGCAATTCCACGACTCGATGATCAGCCTCGTCGGCAACACCCCGCTGGTGAAGCTCAACCGTGTGACCGAAGGCCTGCAGGCCACCGTCCTTGCGAAGGTCGAGTACTTCAATCCCGGTGGATCCGTGAAGGACCGGATCGCCGTACGGATGATCGAGGCCGCCGAGCAGAGCGGAGCCCTCAAGCCCGGCGGCACCATCGTTGAGCCGACCAGCGGCAACACGGGTGTAGGACTCGCCATCGTGGCCCAGCAGAAGGGCTACAAGTGCATCTTCGTCTGCCCTGACAAGGTGTCCCTCGACAAGATCAACGTCCTGCGCGCCTACGGTGCCGAGGTCGTGGTCTGCCCCACGGCCGTCGACCCCGAGCACCCGGACTCGTACTACAACGTGTCCGACCGCCTCGTGCGCGAGACGCCGGGCGCCTGGAAGCCCGACCAGTACAGCAACCCGAACAACCCCCGTTCGCACTACGAGACCACCGGTCCCGAGCTGTGGCAGCAGACGGACGGGAAGATCACCCACTTCGTCGCCGGCGTCGGCACGGGCGGCACGATCTCCGGTACCGGCAACTACCTCAAGGAGGTCAGCGGCGGCAGGGTCAAGGTCATCGGCGCCGACCCCGAGGGCTCGGTCTACTCCGGCGGCTCCGGCCGCCCGTACCTCGTCGAGGGCGTCGGCGAGGACTTCTGGCCGACCGCCTACGACCCGAACGTCACCGACGAGATCATCGCGGTGTCCGACAAGGACTCCTTCCAGATGACGCGCCGGCTGGCCAAGGAGGAGGGCCTGCTCGTCGGCGGCTCCTGCGGCATGGCGGTCGTGGCCGCCCTGCGCGCCGCCGAGGGGCTGGGCCCGGACGACGTCGTCGTCGTCCTGCTTCCGGACAGCGGCCGCGGCTACCTCAGCAAGATCTTCAGCGACGAGTGGATGGCGGGACACGGCTTCCTGGAGGAGGCGGGCCCCGCGGCGCGCATCGGTGACGTGCTCGCGGACAAGGAGGGCGGCATCCCCTCCCTCGTCCACATGCACCCCGAGGAGACCGTCGGCGAGGCGATCGAGGTCCTGCGCGAGTACGGCGTCTCGCAGATGCCGATCGTCAAGCCGGGCGCCGGTCACCCGGACGTGATGGCCGCCGAGGTCATCGGTTCCGTGGTGGAGAAGGAACTGCTGGCGGCGCTGTTCGCCCAGCGGGCCTCCCTGACCGACCCGCTGGAGAAGCACATGAGCTCGCCGCTGCCGCAGGTCGGCTCGGGCGAGCCGGTGTCCGAGCTGATGACGGTGCTCGGCGAGGCGGACGCGGCGATCGTGCTGGTCGAGGGCAAGCCGACGGGTGTCGTCAGCCGTCAGGACCTGCTGGCGTTCCTGGCCAAGGCGGCGAAGTAGCGGTCACGGCGCCGCGCACGGCCGTCGCGCAAACGGTACGGGCCGGACACGTGGCGGCAGCACCGGCTTAACACGGCTCCGGCACAGTGGTGGTCGTCGGCAGGAGCGGAAACGCTCCGGCCGGCGCCACGGAACGGCGTTGCGCACCTCCGGAGCGGCTCCCGGACCGCGTGACGCCACGGACGCGGACGGCCCTGACCCGGCCGTGTCCTTCGCGGGGACCGCCGTCGTCCCGCCCCCGGGCAACCGGGGTGTGGCGGTCCCCGCGTCACATCCTTCTCCCGGCCCGGGGCCGGCTCCTGGGGCTCCGCCCCAGACCCCGCGCCTCAAACGCCGGCGGGGCTGAAATTGGCCGGGCAAATCCAGCCCCGCCAGGGGGCACCTCCCAGCGGTAGCTGGGGGAGTTTGAGGCGCGGGGGCTCGGGGGCAGCGCCCCCGCAACGGCGCCGCGCCCGAACCTATTCGGCAGACCCCCGCCGCAGCCGCTTGCTGGCGTGGATGAAGTTCACGCCCAGGATCCCGGCCCAGGCGACCAGCAGACCGCTCAGGTCGGCCTCCGCCGCGGCAATGGCCGACAGCGGAATCGCCAGCACCAGCGTGATGATCGCGAAGCCGAAGCGTTCGCCGAAGTTCCCCTCCGCCACGGCAGGCCCGGCAGGCCCGGCGGAGCCGCGCGCCGCGGCCAGGCGTTCCTCCGCGAGCCGGCGCCGGACCTGGGTGTCGACCTTCTCGACGAACGAGTCCACCAGCGCGGCCTCGTACTCCGGGCCCAGCTCCCGCCGGGCGTCCATCGTCGCGTCGAGTTCCTTCTTCAGCTCTTGGGCGTGGGCGTCCATGTCCCCACCGTAGGAACCGCCGCGGGCCCCGGCACTGGGGCTAGCCCCCCTATCCGGATCTATCCGGATCGCGGGCACGGCTTGCCCCGCTGCATAACCGCATGCAGAGTGCTCGGTGACTGAATATTTCACCGGGACGGAGGGGACGGGATGAGTGACAGCCCGGCCGCGAGGCTGCAGAAGCTGTTCGAGGGACACCGCCTGACGCCGACCCAGCGGCGGATCGCGCACTGCATGGTGCGCGGGGCGGCGGAGGTGCCCTTCCTGTCGAGCGTCGAGCTCGCCGAACTGGCCGGCGTGAGCCAGCCGTCGGTGACCCGGTTCGCGGTGGCGCTGGGCTTCGACGGATATCCCGCGCTGCGCCGCCACCTGCGCGAGGTGGCCCCCGCCGAGCGGGCTGAGGACGCGCACGAGGACGCGTACAACGAGTACCAGCAGGCGGTCCTCGGCGAGATCGAGAACCTGCGGCAGCTCGCGGCGATGCTCGCCGATCCGGCGCCGGTCCAGGAGGCCGGGCGGCTGCTCGCCGCCTCGACCCCGCTGCCGGTGCTCGGGCTGCGGGCGGCGTCCTCGCAGGCGCGCGGGTTCGCGTACTTCGCGGCCAAGGTGCATCCGGACGTACGGCTCCTCGACGAGGGCGGCTCGATGATGGAGGACCGGATCGACGCGGCCCTCTACGAGGGGGCCACGGCGTTGCTCTGCTTCGCCCTTCCCCGGTACCCCCGTGAGGTGGTGGAGACCCTGGAGCGCTCCCGGCGGGCCGGCCTGACCGTGGTGACGGTCGCGGACTCGGCCTTCGCCCCCGTGGCCCGCCACTCGGACCTGCTGATTCCGGCGCCGGTCGGGACCGGGCTCGCCTTCGACACGGCGTGTGCGCCGATGCTGCTGGGCCGGGTGCTGCTGGAGGCGATGGCGGACGCGCTGCCCGACGCGCAGGCGCGGCTGGAGGCCTTCGACGCCCGGGCGGCCGCGCGGGGGCTGTTCGTGGAGTAGGCCGCGCGCTCAGCGGTAGTCGAGCTCGGCGAGCTCCGTGGCCAGGCGGGTGCGCAGGGCCGGGACGCGGGCGAGGAGGGGGAGCAGGGCGTTGCGCACCGAGCGCAGGGTCCGGCTGCGGGTCGTGGCGACCTTGGTCATCCGGTCGGTGAGGGCCACGACGCGCAGGGCGACGGGGCGGCGCCGGGCCTCGTAGCCGTCGAGCGCGTCGGGGTCCTGCGCGGCCAGGGCGCGGCCGAGGGCGTAGCCGTCCTGGATGCCGGTGTTCATGCCCTGCCCGCCGGCCGGGCTGTGCACGTGGGCCGCGTCCCCGGCCAGCAGCAGCCGCCCGGCGCGGTAGCGGTCGGCGACCCGGTGGTGGATCCGGAACCGGGAGGACCAGACGAGCTCGCGGACGGTGGCCTGGCCGGGGACGTACGCGTCCAGCAGGCCCTGGACGAAGGGGAGGTCCGGTTCGGCGGGGGCCTCGGCGACGGTGGCCACGACCCGGTAGTGCCCGCCGGGCAGCGGGGCGATCACGGTGAGCCCGGCGGCGCCGAAGGCGAGTGAGACCTCGCGGGGGCCCGGAGCCCAGTCCATGACGACGTCGGCGAGGACGAAGGACTCCCCGTAGGAGCCGCCCGTGAAGCCGATCCCGGCGGCCTCGCGGACCGCGCTGTGCATCCCGTCGGCGCCGACGGCGTGGGCGGCGCGCAGGGTATCGCCGGTTGCGGTGGTGAGGATGACCCCGTCCGCGTCCTGGGTGACCGAGGTGACCTCGTACGGGCGGTGGACGTCACTGCCGAGGGCGCGCAGGCGGCGCAGGAGGACGGCCTCGGTCTCGTACTGGGGGACCATCAGCGCGTACGGGTGCGCCGTGGGCAGGCGGTCGAAGTCGATGGCGGCGAGCGCGCGGGCGCCGTCGCGGATCCGGAACCGGGTGACGGGGATGCCGCGGCCGATGAGGTCGGCGGACAGGGCGCCGGTCGGGTCCAGCTCGTCGAGGACCTCCAGGGTGCGGGCGTGCACGACGGCGGCGCGGGAGGTGTTGGCGCCCTCCGCCTGCTTGTCGAGGAGGACGAAGTCGATGCCGGCCTCGGCGAGGGTCACGGCGAGGGCGAGGCCGGTGGGTCCGGCGCCGACGATGGCGACGTCGGTACGGGGCGGGAGTACGGCGGTGCTGGCCATGCGGGCCTCCTCCGGCGGGCCAACGGTTGTTGGCCAACGTCTGTTGGCATCAGGATGCGCCTGCGGGGATGCCGTGTCAACGGTTGTTGGCCTACGGTTGTTGGCCTACGCTTGTTGGCATGACGGCCGTGCGACGCTCCGACCAGACCAAGACCGCGATCCTGCGTGCCGCGCGGGAGCGCTTCGCCGCGCAGGGGTACGAGCGGACGACGATCCGGGCCGTGGCGGCGGACGCGGAGATCGACCCCTCGATGGTCATGCGGTACTTCGGCAGCAAGGAGCAGCTCTTCGACGCCGCGCTCGCGGTGGACCTGCGGTTGCCGGACCTGGGCGCGGTGCCCGCGGGGGAGCTTCCGGCCGCGCTCGTACGGCACTTCGTGGAGCGGTGGGAGGGGGACCCGGCCGATGACGCGCTGCTGGTGCTGTTGCGGTCGGCGGTGACGAACGAGCAGGCGGCGGGCCGGATGCGGGAGGTGTTCGCGGGGCAGGTCGCCCCGGCGCTGGCGGCGGCCCTCGGCCCGGAACGGGCCGCGCGGGTGGCGGGCCTCGTCTCCGCGCAGCTTCTGGGGCTGGCCCTGACGCGCTACCTGCTGCGGCTGCCGGGGGTGGTGGCGCTGACCCCGGACGACCTCGTCGCGGGCCTGGCCCCGGCCCTGGCCGCCACCCTCTCGGCTCGCTGAGTCCGTGCGCCCGCGGCGCCGCTGCTGGGGGCGCTGCCCCCAGACCCCCGCGCCTCAAACTCCCCCAGCTACCGCTGGGAGGTGCCCCCTGGCGGGGCTGAGGTTGCGCCTCAAACGCCGGCGGGGCTGAGAGACCCAGCCTCGCCGGCGTTTGAGGCGCGGGGTCTGGGGCGGAGCCCCAGGAGGCTCGCGCAGCGGTCGGCTACAGCAGGGCGTCCCGGTAGGCGCCGCCCGCCTCGGCGACGATGTCCGGGACGGACTGCGCCGGGCGGGCCAGGCTGAAGCGGACCTCGCCCGCCGCGGTGAGCGTGAAGCCGTGTACCGCCGGCCGCGGGAGGCTGTTGTAGCCGTAGTGGGCCGTGAAGAAGTACGCGCCGGTGTCCGGGACGCCGATCAGGTCGCCCGGATAGAGCCGCGGCAGCTCGCGCGCCGCGGCCAGCACGTCACCGGCGAAGCACGCCGGCCCCGCGACGTCCTGCGCCACCAGACCCCCGGTCTTCGGGACGCCCTTCGCGTCGTAGGCCAGGATCCGCACCGGCCAGGCCGCCGGCACGTACGCGGTGCGGGTCGCCACCTGGACCCCGGCATGGGTGAGCGCGATCGGCCGGGACCCGCTGCTCTTGGTGTACTCCACCCGGGCCAGGACCAGACCGTGCTTGGCCAGCAGGGACCGGCCGAACTCGGTGACCAGGCCGTACGAACCGTCGAAGAGGGCCGGCGCCGCCTCGCGCAGGGCGGCGACGTACTGCGCGTACGTCGGGGTCTCCTCGTCCGAGGCGAAGTTCACCGGCAGGCCGCCGCCGATGTCGAGGGTGTCGACCTGGCTGCGCCCGGCCGCCGCGTTGATCTCCTCGGCCAGCGCGTGCAGTTCCCGTACGCCCTCCGCGATCAGGGCCAGCGGGACCCCCTGCGAGCCCGAGTGGATGTGCAGGCGGGTGAGCCAGGGCCGGTCCAGGTAGGCCCGTACGAGCCACTCGCGCGCACCCGCATCGCGCAGGGCGATCCCGAACTTCGAGGTCGCCGTGGCGGTGGACAGCGCGTCGATGGTCCCCGCGCCGGTCTGCGGGTTGATCCGCACGCCGATCGGCGCCGTGGTGGGCCCCGCGGCCACGAGCGCGTCGAGGCGGGCCAGCTCCTGCGGGTTGTCGGCGTTGACGGCGATGCCCAGCGCCAGGGCCTCGCGCAGCTCGGCCGCCGTCTTGGCGGGGGAGTCCAGGACGGTCCGTCCGGCGGGCACCCCCGCCGCCCGGGCCAGCGCCAGCTCGCCGGGGCTGGCCACCTCGCAGCCGAGCCCGGCGTCGGCCAGCAGGCGCAGGACCGGCACCAGCGGGGCGGCCTTCACGGCGAAGGCGTGCAGGACCGGGGTACCGGGCGTCAGTACGGCCGCGAAGGCGCTGGTCAGGGCGGCGGCGGAGGCCCGGATCCCGGCGACGTCGAGCAGGCAGGTCAGCGGCTGCGCGGAGTCGGTCCCGCCCACGAGTCCCTGCTCGACCGCCGCCCGTACGGCCAGATCCCGGCGCGCGGCGGCGCCCCCGCCCACGTGCGTGTTGGCAGCCATGTCAGCCATGTCCGTCATCCCATCACTCGACGGGGCCGCCCGCAGCTGTTGACTGAATCTATTCAGGGCGCGAGGATGTGAATGGATTGACCAACATCGGAGGAGGCACCCGCCATGTCAGGACCCCGCCCCGTACGGGCCGCGCGAGGCACCGAGCTCAGCACCCTGGGATGGCAGCAGGAGGCCGCGCTGCGGATGCTCCAGAACAACCTCGACCCCGAGGTCGCCGAGCACCCCGACAAGCTCGTCGTCTACGGCGGCACCGGCAAGGCCGCCCGCGACTGGCGCTCGTACGACGCCATGGTCCGCACCCTCCAGACCCTCAAGCAGGACGAGACGATGCTCGTCCAGTCCGGCCGCCCGGTCGGCGTGATGCAGACCCACGAGTGGGCGCCGCGCGTCCTGCTCGCCAACTCCAACCTCGTCGGCGACTGGGCCAACTGGGAGGAGTTCCGCCGCCTGGAGCAGCTGGGCCTGACCATGTACGGGCAGATGACCGCCGGTTCGTGGATCTACATCGGCACGCAGGGCATCCTCCAGGGCACCTACGAGACCTTCGCCGCCGTCGCCGCCAAGAAGTTCAACGGGACCCTCGCGGGCACCATCACCCTCACCGCCGGCCTCGGCGGCATGGGCGGCGCCCAGCCGCTCGCCGTGACCATGAACGACGGCGTCGCGATCTGCATCGACGTCGACCCGCGCGCGATCGAGCGCCGCATCGAGCACCGCTACCTGGACGTGAAGGCCGACAGCCTCCAGCACGCCCTCCAGCTGGCCGTCGAGGCCCGCGACGCCCGCAAGCCGCTCTCCATCGGCCTGCTCGGCAATGCGGCCGACCTGCTCCCGCAGATGCTGGCCGAGGGCGCCCCGATCGACATCGTGACCGACCAGACGAGCGCCCACGACCCGCTCGCCTACCTGCCGACCGGTGTCGACTTCGACGACATGGCCTCCTACGCCGCCAAGGACCCGGCCGGCTTCACCACCCGGGCCCGCGAGTCCATGGCCCGCCACGTCGAGGCCATGGTCGGCTTCATGGACGCCGGCGCCGAGGTCTTCGACTACGGCAACTCCATCCGCGGCGAGGCCCAGCTGGCCGGCTACGACCGCGCCTTCGCCTTCCCCGGCTTCGTCCCCGCCTACATCCGGCCGCTGTTCTGCGAGGGCAAGGGCCCCTTCCGCTGGGCCGCCCTGTCCGGCGAGGCCTCCGACATCCACAAGACGGACAAGGCGATCCTCGACCTCTTCCCGGAGGCCGAGTCTATTCAAAACGCGTCCCTGCACCGCTGGATCAAGATGGCGGGCGAGCGGGTCCACTTCCAGGGCCTGCCCGCGCGCATCTGCTGGCTGGGCTACGGCGAGCGCGACAAGGCCGGCGAGCGCTTCAACGACATGGTCGCGAGCGGTGAACTGGCCGCCCCGCTGGTCATCGGCCGCGACCACCTCGACTGCGGCTCGGTGGCCTCTCCGTACCGCGAGACCGAGGCCATGCTCGACGGCTCCGACGCCATCGCCGACTGGCCGCTGCTCAATGCCATGGTCAACGTCGCCTCCGGTGCCTCCTGGGTCTCCCTGCACCACGGCGGCGGCGTCGGCATGGGCCGCTCGATCCACGCGGGCCAGGTCACGGTCGCGGACGGCACGCCGCTCGCGGGCGAGAAGATCCGCCGGGTGCTGACGAACGACCCGGGCATGGGCGTCATCCGGCACGTCGACGCGGGCTACGACATCGCCGAGTCGGTGGCGGACGAGCGGGGCGTGCGGGTTCCCATGCGGGAGGGCTCCGCGTGAGCCAGGCGGATGTGCCGGGCGCGGCGCCGCTGCCGGGGGCTCTGCCCCCGGACCCCCGCGCCTCAAACGCCGGCGGGGCTGGATTTGCCTCCGGCGGCGCCTCAAACGCCGGCGAGGCTGGATTTGCCCCCGGCGGGGCTGGATTTGCCTCCGGCGGGGCTGGGGTTGGCTCCGGCGGGGCGAGCTCGTTCCACGCCATGTGGGCGGAGCTCGCGCCCATCGGCCGGAACGCCGACACCGGCGGGTACCGGCGCTACGCCTGGACCGGCGCGGACCAAGAGTGCCGCCAATGGTTCCGAGCGCAAGCGGAATCGCGCGGGCTGACGTACGAGACCGACCGCAACGGCAACCAGTGGGCCTGGCTCGGCGACCCCCTCGCGGGCGACGCCGTGGTCACCGGCTCGCACCTGGACTCCGTCCCCGACGGCGGGGCCTTCGACGGCCCCCTCGGGGTGGTGTCCTCCTTCGCGGCCCTGGACGAACTCCGCAGGAGGGGCGCGGAGTTCGCCAGGCCACTTGCCATCACCAATTTCGGTGACGAGGAAGGCGCCCGCTTCGGGCTCGCCTGCGTCGGTTCCCGGCTCGCCGCCGGGCAGCTGACCAAGGAGAAGGCGTACGAGCTCCGCGACGCCGACGGCATCGGCCTGCCCCAGGCCATGGAGGCCGCCGGGTACGACCCGGAGGCCATCGGGGCCGACCCCGAACGCCTCGGCCGCATCGGCGCCTTCGTCGAACTGCACGTGGAGCAGGGCCGCGCCCTGGACCTCTCCGGCGACCGGGTCGGCATCGCCTCCGCGATCTGGCCGCACGGCCGCTGGCGGTTCGACTTCCGCGGCGAGGCCAACCACGCCGGCACCACCCGGCTGGTCGACCGCCGCGACCCGATGCTCACGTACGCGGCGACCGTCCTCGCCGCCCGCACCGAGGCGGCCCTCGCCGGGGCCGTGGCCACCTTCGGGAAGATCGCGGTCGAGCCCAACGGGGTCAACGCGATCCCCTCGCTGGTGCGCGGCTGGCTCGACTCCCGCGCCGCCGACCAGGCCACCCTCGACACGGTCGTCACGGCCGTCGAGAAGGCCGCCCGCGAGCGCGCCGACCAGGACGGCATCGACCTCGCCGTCGTCCGGGAGTCCTTCACCCCGGTCGTCGAGTTCGAGCACGCCCTGCGCGACGAGCTCAACCGGATCCTGGGCGGGGCCGTCCCCGTCCTCGGCACGGGGGCGGGACACGACGCCGGGATCCTCTCAGCCGCCGTCCCGACCGCGATGCTGTTCGTGCGGAACCCGACCGGCGTCTCCCACTCCCCGCGGGAGTTCGCCGCCGAGGACGACTGCGTGGCCGGTGTCCTCGCCCTCGCCGACGTACTGGAAGGACTCGCGTGCCGGTGAAGACGTTTTGGCTGGAGCACGCCTGGCTCGGCACGCACGTCGAGCCGGGCGTCGCCCTGGAGGTGTCCGCGGACGGCCGGATCGCGGCGGTCCGCACCGGGGTGGCGACCCCGCCCCCCGGCGCCGAGGTACTGCGCGGCCTGACCCTGCCGGGACTGGCCAACGCGCACTCGCACGCCTTCCACCGCGCCCTGCGGGGCACGGTCCAGGTCGGCTCCGGCACCTTCTGGACCTGGCGCGAGGTGATGTACGGCGTCGCCCAGAACCTCACCCCCGACACGTACTTCGCGCTCGCCCGCGCCGTGTACGCCGAGATGGCACTGGCCGGCATCACGAACGTCGGCGAGTTCCACTACGTCCACCACGCGCCCGGCGGCGTCCCCTACGCCGACCCGAACGCCATGGGCGAGGCCCTGATCGAGGCCGCCGCCGCGGCCGGCATCCGGATCACCCTCCTCGACACCGCCTACCTCTCGGCGGGCTTCGGGAAGGCGCCCGACCCGCACCAGCGGCGCTTCTGCGACGGCACGGCCGAAGCCTGGGCCGAGCGGGTGAGTGCCCTGAAGCCCCGCGAGCACGCCCTGATCGGCGCCGCGATCCACTCGGTGCGTGCCGTGCCCGCCGCCGAACTGGCCACGGTCGCCCGCTGGGCCGAGGAGCGGCAGGCGCCCCTGCACGTCCACCTCTCGGAGCAGACCGCCGAGAACGAAGCCTGCCGGGCCGCCCACGGGTGCACCCCGACGCAGCTCCTCGCCGATCACGGCGTGCTGGGCCCGCGCACCACCGGCGTCCACAACACGCACCTCACCGACGCGGACATCGCGCTGCTCGGCGGGACCACCACCGGCACCTGCATGTGCCCCACCACCGAACGCGACCTCGCCGACGGCATCGGTCCCGCGACCCGGCTCCAGCAGGCGGGCAGCCCGCTCTCCCTCGGCAGCGACAGCCACGCCGTGATCGACCTGCTCGAAGAGGCCCGCGCGATGGAGCTCGACGAGCGCCTGCGCAGCCGGACCCGGGGTCACTGGACGGCGAACGCGCTGCTCACGGCCGCCACCGGCGGCGGCCACGCAGCCCTGGGCCGCCCGGACGCGGGCCGCCTGGAGGCGGGCGCGCTGGCGGACTTCACCACGGTCGCGCTGGACTCCGTACGCACGGCGGGTCCGCTGCCGCGGCTCGGCGCCGAGACGGCGGTCTTCGCCGCGACGGCGTCCGATGTCCGCCACACGGTGGTCGGCGGCCGCCACATCGTCCGCGACGGCGCCCACACCCTCGTCCCGGACGTCCCGTCGGCCCTGTCCGAGTCCATCGCGACCCTCCGCGCCTGATTCAGCCCCGCCGGCGTTTGAGGCGCGGGGTCTGGGGCGGAGCCCCGGGAAGGGGCGGGGTGGGGGAAGGAAACCACGAGAGGAACCCATGACCAGCAGTAGTGGCACCACCACCGCCATCACCAACATCGGCAGCCTCGTCACCAACGACCCCGCCCAAGGCGACGGCAGCCCCCTCGGCCTGATCCAGGACGCCGCCGTCGTCATCGACGGCGACCGCATCGCCTGGGCCGGCCCCGCCGACAAGGCCCCGGCCGCGGACACCGCGTTCGACGCGCACGGCCGCGCCGTCATCCCCGGCTTCGTCGACTCCCACTCGCACCTCGTCTTCGCCGGCGACCGCACCCAGGAGTTCAACGCCCGGATGTCCGGCCGCAGCTATACCGCCGGCGGCATCCGCACCACCGTCGCCGCCACCCGCGCCGCCACCGACGCCGAGCTCGAAGCCAACCTGCTGCGCCACCTCCACGAGGCCCGCCGCCAGGGCACCACCACCTTCGAGACCAAGTCCGGCTACGGCCTCACCGTCGCCGACGAGGCCCGCGCCCTGCGCATCGCCGCCGCGCACACCGAGGAGGTCACCTACCTCGGCGCGCACATCGTCTCCCCCGACTACGCCGAGGACCCGGCCGGCTACGTCGACCTCGTCACCGGCGAGATGCTGACCGCCTGCGCCCCGTACGCCCGCTGGGTGGACGTCTTCTGCGAGAAGGGCGCCTTCGACGGCGAGCAGGCCCGCGCGATCCTCACCGCGGGCGCCGCCGCCGGTCTGGTCCCGCGCGTCCACGCCAACCAGCTCTCCTACGGCCCCGGCGTACAGCTCGCCGTCGAGCTGGAAGCCGCCTCGGCCGACCACTGCACCCACCTCACCGACGCCGACGTGGACGCCCTCGCCCAGGCCGCCGCGACCACGGTGGCCACCCTGCTGCCCGGCGCCGAGTTCTCCACCCGCGCCCAGTGGCCCGACGCCCGGCGCCTGATCGACGCGGGCGCGACGGTCGCGCTGTCCACGGACTGCAACCCGGGCTCCTCGTACACCAGTTCCATGCCCTTCTGCATCGCGCTCGCCGTCCGCGACATGCGGATGACCCCCGATGAGGCCCTGTGGTCGGCCACGGCCGGCGGCGCCCGCGCGCTGCGCCGCGACGACATCGGCGTCCTGACCCCGGGGGCCCGCGCCGACCTGGCCCTGCTGGACGCACCCAGCCACGTCCACCTCGCCTACCGTCCCGGTGTCCCGCTCGTTTCCGCCGTGTGGCAGAAGGGTCTGCGCGTCCACTGACGCACGGTCGATCCGGGCCTGCCCTTTGTCTTCCCTCCGTAAGGCCCCGGGCGTACCTTGAGCCACCCATCTGATGTGGCGTCAGGTATTTGTGGCCCGAGGGGAAGACGAAGGTGTCCGACCGGAAACGCTCCACCGCGATCGCGCTGGCCTCCGCGCTGGCCGGATCGGCGGTCCTGGGATCGGCGGTCCTGCTGGCCGCGCCCGCAGCCCACGCCGCCGTCGTCGACGTGGCCTACGACTGCAAGACCCCGATCGGGGACAAGTCGGCGGTATCACCCATCGACATCAAGGCCGTCAAGGACGGCGACGCGTACAAGCTGACGATGTCCTTCCAGAAGGGCGTCTCGTCCAGCCCCATCGAACTCGGCAAGGGCGCGATGAGCCCCAGCGCCGTCATCCTCGTCGGCGGCGCCGAGAAGGCGTCCGTACCGGTCTCCGGACCGCCCAACCCCGAGGCCGTACCCGCCGACACACCCATCAAGATCACCGACCTCTCGGGCACCTACACGCCCAAGAAGAGCGGCAAGGTCACCTTCACCGCCGGCGTGCTCACCATCAAGGCGATGGGCACCACGACCACCTGCACCCCCGGCAACAGCCCGGGGCCCTCGCTGGAACTGGACGTCACAGCGCCCGGCGGCGCCGGCGCGCGGTCCGGCGGCGGCGACACCACGGACGGCACCCTCCCGCAGACCGGACCCACCGACTCCGCCCTCGCCCTCGGCACCCTCGGCGGCACCGTGCTGCTCTCCGGCGCCGCCGGCGTGCTCTGGCTGACCCGGCGCGGCCAGCGGGCCCGGTCCTGAACGGAGCGCCCCGGCCATGCCCGTGCTCCACGCCCGCACGTCCCCAGAGCGCGGCCTGCGCGTCTGCGTACCCCTGCTCGCCGCGCTCGCGCTGTACGCCACGCCCCCGCACCCGGCGGCCGCCGACGAACCGGGCTGGACCGCCGAGCCGGCCGCCGGAACGGCCGCAGCCCGGCCCGGCGCCGCCCGCCCGTACTTCTACCTCGCGGGCGCCCCCGGCACCGTGCTGGAGGACCGCCTCGCCCTGGTCAACACCACCGACCAGGAGCGCACCGTCACCCTGCGCGGGGCCGACGCCTACAACACCGCCGACGGTGCCTTCGCGGTGCGCCCGGCCGCGCCCCCGGCCGCAGGCCCCTCGACAGGTCGGGTCACCGGCGCCGGAGCCTGGATCAGCTTCGGCGCCGGCGCCACCGTGAAGATCCCGCCCCGCACCCGTGCGGTGGTCCCCTTCACGCTCACCGTGCCGCCCGCGTCCCCGCCGGGCGACCACCCCGCCGCCGTGGTCGCCGGCGAAGCGGGCCGCGAGGTGGGCGTACGGGTCCACCTGCGGGTCAGCGGTCCCGCCCTGGCCGCCCTCACCGTCGAGGACGTCGCCGTACGGGGCGAGGGCGCGGCCGCGGTCGTCGCGTACACCCTGGTCAACCGCGGCAACGTGGCCCTCGCCCCCGAGCTGGCCCTGCGCGCCGAGGGCCGCTTCGGCGAGGTACCGGGCCGCGGCGCCCGCGCCCTGCCGGTCGAACTGCTCCCCGGCCAGCGGGTCGAGCTGACCGAACCCTGGCCCGGAGCCCCGGTGCTCGACCGGGTCCGCGTCACCGTCACCGTCACCGCCCCCGGCGGGGCCCGGGCCACGGGGAGCGCCTCCGCCTGGTTCGTGCCGTGGCGGGCGGCCGGCTGGACGGGCCTCGGCCTGCTCGTCCTCGGCGGGACCACGCTGGCCGCGCTGTTCCTCGTACGCGGCCGGCGGAGCCGACCGGACCCGCCGGACGGCGAGGCACCCGAACAGACCCACGCACCGGAACACGAACTGACGGGAGCCACCAGGTGACGAGCCTCCGGGGAAGACTCGCAGCCCTGCTCGCGGCGGGGCTGGCGGCGTGCGCGCTGGCGCTGTTCCCCGCGGCCCCGGCCGCCGCCGACGAGGGCAAGCCCACGGTGGCGCTCTCGCTCCAGGAGGCCGCCACGGGCACCGAGATCACCGTCACCGGCACCGGCTGGCGGGCCAGGACACTGGTGATGCTGCTGGTCTGCGGGCAGAACATGATCGGCGGCACCAACAGCTGCGCCAACGCCGACGGCGCCGCCGTCTCGGTCGCCGACGACGGACGCTTCGCCGCCCAGCTGCCCGTGGTGGCACCGCCCAAGCCCTGCCCGTGCATCGTCAACGTCACCTCCGTCAACGGCGACCAGTCCACCGTCGCGACCCCCCTGAAGATCACCGGTCACCCGGTGGCCGAACTGCCCGCCGAATCGGGCACGGCCCGTCTCGCCCTGCTCACCGGGGTCCGGCTGGAGGGCGAGGACGGGGTGCTGACCTGGTTCGGGGCCCCGCCCGGCCGGAAGTTCAAGGTCACCGTCGGCAATCTCGGCTCGGCTCCGGTCAAGGACCCGGTCTTCCAGCTCGGCACCGCCCACGGGGTGTTCGCCCCCCTGTGGGAGGAGGTCCGGTGGAAGGGCACCATCCCGCCGGGCGGCAAGGCGGAGATCGCGCTCGACGTCGCCCTCACCGCCGGCGCCCACGGCGACTACACGATCTCCCTCAAGTACGGCGAGACCGTCCTGGCCACCCAGCCGTGGGGCGTGGACCGCCCGTACGGCGTCCTGCTCTTCTGGGGCCTGCTCCTGCTGGTGATCCCGGCCGCGGTCTTCCGTATCGGCATGGCCGTCGTCGACAAGGGCCGGCCGCGCGCCGCGCCCGCCGCCGGCCGCCACCGGGGCGCGCGGCCCGCCGAGCCGGCATCGGCCGTGACGGCCCGGCTTCCCGGGCTCCCGACCCTACGGGGAACCGCGCCCGGCCGCGCCGAGCGGCCGGCGGAGCCCCCTCGGACCACCACGGCGGTCCTGCCGTGGTTCACCCCGGACAGCGCGCCGGAGACAGCACCACAGACGTCCGCACCGTCTGAGAACCGTTCGACGACGAAGGGACCATCGTGAAGACCCAACGGAGGGTGAGCGCGGCCGTGGTCGCGCTGCTGCTCGGCGGCGCGGGCATTGCCATGGCGGCTTCTCCCGCCCAGGCCGCCGAGGCCACGTACAAGGTGAAATGCGTGCCGCCGGCCGGCGGCGGCGATCCGGTGGAGGGCGAGACCACCGCCAAGATCACCGCCCCGGCCACCGCCAAGGTCGGTGACGAGGTGGACGTGGTCTGGGAGACCGTCAAGCCGGCCTCGAACAACACCGACCTGATGGACATCCCGAAGGACTCGGTCCAGCCCACCGGCTGGATCGCGCTGGGCGGCGGGATGGGCGAGCTGAAGGTCGTCGGGGAGAAGAAGAACCCGCCGATCCCCAAGAAGGCCCCCATGGTCATGTCTCCGATGAAGGGCAAGCTGAAGCTCACCAAGGCCGGCAAGATCACCCTGACCCCCGGAAAGTACGAGGTCGCCGTCACCTTCTCCTTCGGCACCTTCGTCACCAAGTGCGCACCGCAGGGGGCGGTGACCGGCGGGGCCACCATCGACGTGTCGGCCGGCTCCAGCGGCGGGACCACGACCAGCGGCGGCTCCACGACCAGTGGCGGCTCCACGACCACCTCGGGCGGCTCCACGACCAGTGGCGGCTCCACGACCACCTCGGGCGGCTCCACCTCCGGCGGCGGAGGCGGCCAGAGCGACTTCCCGGGCAAGCCGGTCGAGGTGGCCTTCGACTGCGGGCCGGTCGTCCCGGGGGGCATCAAGACCCCGGTCACGATCAACGCCAAGAAGAACGGCGGCAGCTACGACCTGACGGTCAAGACCGCCAAGGGCGCCATGGCGGCGCCCATGGCCCTGCCCGCCGGAGCCCTCAAGCCCTCGATGAACGTGAAGCTCGGCGGGGCGGACAGCGGCATGGTCAAGGTCTCCGGCCCGGCCAACGCGGAGCCGATCCCCGACAAGGCCCCGGTCAGCCTCAACGACATGACCGGCACCTACAAGCCGGGGAAGACCGGCAAGGTGACGCTGAGCCCGGACCAGCTGACGATCGACGTCACGATGGCTCCGGGAGCCACGCCGATCAACGTCCCCTGCAAGGCGGCCAGCAGCGGCGTCTCGCTGGAACTGGACACCACCGCCCAGGCGGGCGGCTCCGGCTCCTCGACCACCACCACCGGAAGCACCACCTCGGGCGGCCTCGCCGAGACCGGCGCGGAGGACGAGGGCGGTATCAAGGCCCTGGCCCTGGTCGCCGGCACGGTGATCCTGCTCGGCGGCGCGGTGTTCACCTTCACCCCGTGGCGCCGCCTGCGCGGCACCCGGTAGCGAACGCGGGGGGGGGGGGGGGGGGGGGGGGGGGGGGGGGGGGGGGGGGGGGGGGGGGGGGGGGGGGGGGGGGGGGGGGGGGGGGGGGGGGGGGGGGGG